>CALLYQ010000097.1 GCA_937858875.1 uncultured Lautropia sp.
CAGGTCACCGCTGCAAAGATCATCGACCGCGTCGGCTGGCGCTGAACGGTCGGCGGCGGCCCGCCGCGCGGTGGGCCGCCCCGCGGTGGGCCGCCCCGTTCATCGGGCCGCGATCACCAGGATTTCGACCCGATAGGCCGCGGCGGCCAGCCGCGCCTCGGTCGTTGCTCGCGCCGGCGTGTGACCGGCCGGCACCCAGGCGTCCCAGACCGCGTTCATTGCCGGGAAATCGGCAATGTCGGCCAGGAAGATCTGCGTCTGCAGGATGCGGGTCTTGTCGCTGCCCGCCTCCGCCAGCAGCGCGTCGATGGCGGCGAGGATCTGCCGTGTCTGGCCCGCAACGTCTTGCGACGGGTCCTCGGCGACCTGACCGGCCAGGTAGATGGTGCCGTTGTGGACCACCGCCTCCGACATACGCGGGCCGGGCTGCAATCGCTCGATAGTCATTGCGGTTTCTCGCTCAGGAAATTCTCGACGGCCACGATCTGGTCGTTCGCGATCAGTGTCGGCGCATGACCGATCCCGGCGAACTCGACGACCCGGGCGCGCGGCCCCGTTTCTCGCATCCGCGATGCGACCTCGAGCGACAGCACGTCGGAATTCCGACCGCGGATCGCCAGCACCGGCGCCTTGATCGCCTCCCACATCGGCCAGAGTTCGGCTTGCGGCATCTGCGCCAGCGCGCGGAAGGCCAGCGCGATCGACGGATCGTAGTGATAGCCCCAACGGTCGCCCTTCGGGATCACGTAGTTGCGGCTAAGCAGCCGGAACTCCTCGTCGGTGTGCGGGCCGAAGTCGCGCATCAACTCGCGCAGCACCGCCTCGCCCTGCTCGAAACTGCCGAAGCTCGGGTCGTCGCCGACGTAGCCGGCGATACGCTCGAGCCCTTTCGGATCGATGAAGGGGCCGATGTCGTTGAGCACCATGCGGGCGATCGGCGTGCCGGGCAAGGAAGCCAGCGCCATGCCGATCAGTCCGCCCATCGAGGTGCCGACCCAGGCGACCTGGTCGACGTCAAGACGGGCAATCAGCGTGACGCAGTCGGCCAGGTATTGCGGAACCGTGTAGAGCATCGGATCGGCGAGCCGGTCCGAGCGGCCACGGCCGGCCATGTCGGGGCAGACCACGCGCCAGCGCTCGGACAGCCGCGCGGCAAGCGCGTCGAAGTCGCGTGCGTTTCGAGTGAGCCCGTGCACGCATACAACGGTGCCTTCGCCTGCCGGCGAGCCGCAGCGTGCGTCCCACTGCCAGTAGGCCATCCGGTGAAGGCCCTTCGGGCTCGCGCAGCTGACAAAGCGCAGCATCGGTTCGTCGTGCATCCTCGAAGGCCCCGTCGGTAAGCAGCTAGAATCGGAACGAATTGTACAGGGAGCGAATACGATGAAAGGCAAGCTGGCACTGGTGACCGGATCCACGAGCGGTATCGGCCTGGGCATCGCCGGGGTGCTGGCGCAGCGCGGCGCCAATATCGTCCTCAACGGTTTCGGCGATCCGGCGGAGATCGAGCGGCTACGCACTGAGCTGGCCAAGCGCCATGGCGTCAAGGTCGAATACGAGAACGCCGACCTGACGAAGACCAGCGAGATCGAAGCGCTGATCGGCCGGCTCGTCGAACGCCACGGTGCGATCGACATCCTCGTCAACAACGCCGGCATCCAGCACGTGGCGCGCGTCGAGAACTTTCCGGCCGAGCGCTGGGACGCCGTGATCTCGCTGAACCTGTCGGCCGCCTTCCACGCAACGCGCTGCGCACTGCCGGCGATGCAGAAGCGCAACTGGGGCCGCATCATCAACATCGCATCTGCGCACGGGCTGGTCGCGTCGGCCGAAAAATCCGCCTATGTCGCTGCCAAGCACGGCATCGTCGGACTGACCAAGGTCGTCGCGCTCGAGAACGCGAAAACCGGCATCACCTGCAACGCGATCTGCCCCGGCTGGGTGCTGACACCGCTGGTCCAGAAGCAGATCGACGCGCGCGCCGCCGCCGAAGGCATCAGCGCCGAGCAGGCCAAGCTCGACCTCGTTTCCGAGAAGCAGCCATCGCAGGAGTTCGTCACGCCGGAGCAGCTCGGCGAACTCGCGGCTTTCCTCTGCTCGCCGGGTGCCGACCAGGTGCGAGGCGTGGCTTGGGCGATGGATGGGGGCTGGACCGCGCAGTAAGCGCGCAACGCTCCCGCTTCTCGACTCACTCGACGGCAACCCGCCAGTACCGCCGCTCGTCGACCCGCAGCCGCGAGACCATCATCGGCGTACCGGCACCGGTCAACGTGACCGATACCGCGCCGTCGCGATCGGTGCGCAGCACCTCGATGCCGTTGACCCGATAGCGCACCAGCGCCTTGTCGCCGGGATGGCGAAAGCGGCTGCGATAGCCGACCTGCACCAGCGCCAGCGACGGCGCGACCGCGCGCAGGAACGGCATGGATGAAGAGCCGTTGCTGCCGTGGTGCGGCGCGGCCAGCAGATCGGCGCGAAGCAGGCGCGCTCCGAGTTTCTCGACCAGGAAGCGCTCCTGCGCGGCTTCGATGTCGCCGGTGAGCAGCACGACGCCGGCCGGCGACGCGATCCTGAGCACGCAGCTGTTCGCATTGGTCGTCGACTTGCGCGAGGTCTTCTCGGGCCCCGGGTGCAGGAACTCGAATTCGACTTCGCCCCATTGCCAGCGATGTCCGCGCCAGCAGCGATAGTGCGCCGCGACGCCGGCGATCGCCGGGTCGTCGTCGGCCAGCGGGCTCGCCACCCAGTCGACGCGCACGCCGGCCAGCACACTGGCGGCGCCGCCTGCGTGATCGTCGTCGGCATGCGAGACGATCATCGCCTCCAGTCGCTCGATTCCGCGCGAGCGCAGATACGGCACGACGACCCGGGCGCCGGCATCCGAATCGGCACTGTGGCGCGGACCGGCGTCGAACAGCAATCGGCCGGTGGGGGTTTCCACGAGGATCGCCGAGCCTTGCCCGATGTCGAGGGCCGTGACGACCATCGTGCCCGGTGCCGGCCGCGCATCCACGTTCGCAAACAGCGGCAGCAGCGCGGCGAAGGCCGCCGGCCTGCCCGGCAGGCGCAGCGGTGCCAGCAGCACCGCAATGGCGACCACCGCCGCCAGCGTTGCCGGCCAGCGCGGCGGCGGCAGCACGGCAATCGCGAAGCTCGGCGCCGCCAACGGCACCAGCGCATCGAGCAGCCAGCCAGTGGCAATGCAGACCACGCCGAGCACGAGTTCGCCGGCAGGCGGCACCAGCATTGCCAGCGCCGTGCCGAGCAGCGCCAACGGCGTGATGACGATCGACACCAGCGGAATCGCGAAGGCGTTGGCCAGCGGTCCGACCAGCGAAAAGCTCGAGAAGAACAGCGCACCGAGCGGCAGCAGCGACAACGTCGACGCCCATTGCGTGCGCAGCGCGTCGACGAGCAGCGCGTGCGTTCGGGCGCGCCAGCGCTGCAGGCGTTCGCGGGGAATGCTTTCGGCCGGGCCGGGCCGGTTGCCGTACCAGATGATTGCCGCGACCGAGGCAAAGGACAGCCAGAAGCCGGCGGCCAATGGCGCCCACGGATCGAGCACGGTAACGACGGCCACCGACAGCGCCAGCACCGGGATCAGCGACTGGCTGCGTCCGCCGAGCATCGCGAGACCGGCCACGGCGAGCATCCAGCAAGTCCGCTGCGCAGGAATTCCCCAGCCTGCCAGCGCCGAATAGAAGAACGCAACCGCCAGCGCGAACGCCCATTTGAGCCGATCGGCCGGAAAACGCTCGAGCAGCGCGGAGCGACCAATTCGCGGATCGCGCAGCATGCGCCGCGCCAGGCCACCGGCCATGCCGGCGAGCATCGTGATATGGAGCCCCGATATCGACATCAGGTGCCCTACCCCGGTGCGGTTGAAGGTGTCCCACCAACCGGCCGGGATCGCCGCCTGATCGCCTACCGATAGCGCGGCGACGACCCCGGCCGCGTCTTCGCGGTGGCCGTCGAGCGCAGCGACGATCGCGTCGCGAAGCCTGCCGCGCATGGCCTCGATCACCGCTCCGGGCCGCCAGCTGCGCCCGTCCAGACGTCGGTTCGGCCAGTCCTTGTCGCGAGTCGCGCGAACGTAGCCGCTACCGGCGATCCCCTCCTCCAGCGAACGCAATTCCGCGTCGAAGGCCTTCGGGTTCAACAAGGCGTGCGGGCGCTTCAGCCGCAGGGTCAGTTGCCAGCGCTCGCCCGCCTGTGGACCGGAGCGGACCCGCCGCGGTTCGGGCGGTGCCCCGAATCCGCTGTACCAGGAGATCCGCAGCTCGCGGCCGGCCGGACAGGCGGCCGGCGCGTCGTCACGTGCCGACGGCCCGACGCAACGCTCGACGTGGAACAGAAAGCGTGGACCGCGCTCGCCCGCCTGCGGCATGCCGCTGACGTAACCGTGCACGATGAAGTCGACGCCTTCCTGTGACGGCGTCAGCCGCTCGTCCAGCGCCAGCTCGGCACGCAGCATCGTCCAGCCGGCTGCCGCGATCAGCAGGCCGACGAAGCGCAGCGTCGTGCGCGAATCGGGTATCGCGGCCGCGACCATCGAGACACCGAAGACAATCAGCGCGATCGAAGCACCGGGAGGCGGCACGACCGGCAGCCGGTGCACGAGCATCGCCGCGATCAGCACTGCCGATGGCCAAGGCGGTAGCCATGCGGCAACCGACTGCGAACAAGACCGGGCCGACTGGGCCGGCTGCCGCAGTAAAGGCCACCGCCCGCGCCCCGATATCGCTCCCAATGACGCCCTAAGGCCGGCGGACGCCGCCAGTACGTGGGATGCCGGCGGAGTCGAACTCCGCGGCTGGACGATGCGTCGCATAGCCATGGCCCGATGCTAGAGTCGATGACGATATTGCGCATCGACCGGTCGGCCGAATTTGAGCCAACGCCTGGAATAGGTCTGATAGTCGCTTGTGGATGGACCCGAACTTGTGCCCCGCAAGAAATCTCAGAGCGAGAGATCAGCAAGACGCTGGCCGAAAAACATGTCAGCTGCTGAAAGCTGGACGCTAAGGAGTCGGTTCACATGCCGGTCACATCGTCCGCGGGCGGGCCTCCGAAAAAGCAATGCCCGTTACCCGTGCAGAAATCTCGACACAGCACGTTCGTTGAGCAGCACTTCGATCCCGTCGATCGTTTCGAGGGCCGCGATGATCGGGGTGAACTGCTCCACCAGCGCGATGGCGGCTGGCGACAGCCCATGGTTTCGCCGCTTGATGATGTGCAACTCGCGATGCAGGACCGGGCCCTCCAGAAGGCGAAACACGAAATCGTGCGTGAGCAGCGGCTGCGCCGTCATCGCGGGCACGATGCCGTAGCCGAGCCCTTCCTCCAGCAATAGCGCAAGCGACGCGGTCGAGGCCACCTCGTATCGTGGGCTGCGCAATGCGTCAGTGACCGAGCGGTGCCGCTCGATCAACTGACGCAGCCCGTAACTGCTCGCTAGTGCGACATACCGATCCGGATCGAGCTCGCTCCATCGTACGGGCTCGCTTCGTCCCGCGTCGTGCTTGCGCGAGTCGTTACTCTGTCCCGGCATCTGGGTCGGCAGGCCGAGCACCCCGAAGCGGTCGCGCAGGATCGTCACATTCGAAATCTCAACGTTTGGCTGCACCAGCCCGCAAATCGCGAAGTCGACCTCACCGGCGAGCACGGCGCGCGAGGCGATGTCGACCGTCTGCTCGACGAGCCGCACGGACACGCCGGGGTGCGTACGAGCGAGCCGAGCCACGGCCGGACATGCGACATAACGCAGGAAGGAGGAGGCCGAGGACAGCGTGACGTGCCCACGCGTACGCGCGGCGATCGATCGAATGTTCTCAAGCGATGCGTCGATGTCGCTGAGCAAGCGTTCGGCCACGGCGAGGAATTGCTCGCCCTCGGCCGTGAGCCGGACGCGGCGCGTCGTTCGGTCCAATAACCTGAGCCCCAGTTGAGACTCGAGCGAGCGGATCGCCGCCGTCAGCGCCGACTGGGTGATGTTCACAGTGCCGGCCGCCGCGGTGAAGCTCATTTCGTGCGCGACCGCGACAAACAGGCGCATTTGACGAAGGGTCACGCTCATGAATTCAATTTATCAATCCGAATGAACAATCGATTGGACATTAACAGAGACGAAGGCTAGATTGATTTCGGTCAACGACCCGGGCCCGGCAGGGCTGGACAAACGGAGCCAGATGTGACCCAGCAAGCGATGCGTGCGCCGGCGGCCGCCGGTAACTCCGAAGCGGAGGTTGCACCAAAGGCCAACCGCGACGGCCTCCCCGTATTCCGCAATGAGCAGGCGTGGAAAGGCCCCGAGATGGCCGAGCGCAGCGACTGGATTCATACGTTCTCGAACCAGGAGCTCGACGAGATCGAAAAGTCCGTGGAGCGGATCGACGCACGCGGCCTTGGCATCCTCGATATCCGTCGAGAAGATTTCGAAGTCTCGAGTCTGATGCCGGTACTTGTCGAAACGCGTCGTCAGGTGCTGCACGGCCGCGGCTTCCAGGTGTTCCGCGGCATTCCCGTGGAACGCTACACGATCCGCCAGTCAGCCATCGCCTATTGGGGCCTGGGCCTCCAACTCGGCACTCCCGTCTCGCAAAACGGCAAGGGACACGTGCTTGGCCATGTCACCAATCTGGGCCTGAACTATGCCGACCCCGAGGTCCGCGGCTACCAGACCTCGGCGAGACTGCCTTACCACACCGACTCCTCGGACATCGTCGGACTGCTGTGTTTGCGTACGTCGAAATCGGGCGGCCTGTCCTCGATCGTCAGCTCGACCGCTATCTGGAACGAGCTCGTCGCACGCCGGCCAGACCACGCGCGCACG
>CALLYQ010000098.1 GCA_937858875.1 uncultured Lautropia sp.
TTCCGCGGCTGATCTACGCGAGCCACAAGGGCTTCCTGCCCCGCCCCTACGAGAAGCGCCTGGCGCTCGACGAGGTCGTGCAGATGATGGGCGGCCTGTCGTACATGACCGGTCCGGTCGGCCGCCCGCTGCGCGCCGGCACCAGCGTCAACGACATCATGGGTGGCATGTTCGGCGCCATCGGCGTGATGGCCGCGCTGCGCGAACGCGATCGCACCGGCCGCGGGCAGGAAGTGCAGAGCGCGCTGTTCGAGAACTGCGTGTTCCTGTCGTCGCAGCACATGCAGCAGTACCTGATGACCGGCGAAGCGCCGCCGCCGATGCCTTCCCGGGTTTCGGCCTGGAGCGTCTACGACACCTTCGAGGCCGCCGATGGCGAGCAGCTGTTCATCGGCGCGGTCAGCGACAAGCAGTTCGCGACGCTGTGCCGCGTGCTCCAGCGCAGCGACCTGCTCGACCGGCCGGAATACGCCGACAACGCCGCACGCGTGGCCGTGCGCCCCCAACTGCTGGCCGAACTAGGCGCGATCCTGGCCCCGCAGCGCAGCGCGGAGCTGGCACCGAAGCTCGAAGCCGCCGGCGTTCCGTATGCGCCGATCTCGCGCCCCGAGCAGCTCGTCGACGACCCGCACCTGAAACAGAGCGGCGGCCTGGTGCCGATGACGACCGAAGACGGCGGCAGCACCGAGGTCGTGCTGCTCCCGCTGCTGATGGGCGGACGGCGCCCGGGTGTCCGGATGCCGCTGCCGAAGGTCGGCGAGCACACCGAAGAGATCCTGGACTCGCTGAAACGCCGAAGCGACAAGGCGGCGGAGACCGCTTCCGCAGACGATGGACTCTGATCCTGAAGCCCTGAACCTGAACGTCTCGACACGAGGAGCAACCATGCGCCCGAACAACATCACCCGCCGTACCCTGCTGGCCCTCGCCGGCGCCGCGATCGCAGCCGGAATGGCAACGAGCCCCGCGCGGGCGTCGCCACCCTTGCGCGTCATCCTGCCGGTCGGCCCCGGCTCCGGTGTCGACGTCATCGCGCGCTCGGCACAGCAGGCGCTGTCGAAGGCACTCGGCGGCCAGCCGGTCGTCATCGAAAACCTGCCCGGTGCCGGCGGCATGATCGGCACACAGGCGCTGGTGCAATCGGCGCCCGACGGCAACACGATCGCCTTCGTCTCGAACAATCATGCGGTCAATCCGAGCGTCTACAAGAAGCTGCCCTACGACAGCCTGGCCGACATCACGCCGATCTCGATCATCGGCGGCTCGCCGTTTGTCTTCGTCGTGAACCCGAAGGTGCCGGCCAACAATGCGAAGGAGCTGCAGACGCTCATCCGATCGAAGCCGGGCGACTACAACTACGGCTCCTCGGGCAACGGCACGATCATCCACCTGGCCGGCGAGATGTTCATGGATGAAGCCGGCGTGCAGGCCCGTCACATTCCCTACAAGGGGATGGGCCCGATGATCACCGACATCATGAGTGGTCAGATCGAGATGGGCGCCAGCGCGCTCGCGGCCGTGCAGGGCCAGTTGAAGGCCGGCACGCTCCGTGCAATCGGGGTCATGGGCAAGGATCGCGTGGCCTCGCTGCCCGACCTGCCGACGATCGCCGAGCAGGGCCTGCCCGGCGTCGACGTTGCAGGATGGTTTGCCGTCGTCGGCCCCAAGGGATTGCCACCGGGCCAGGTCAAGCGGCTGCATGATGCGGTCGTTGCCGCGTTCAACGAACCCGAGGTCAAGGCCGGCTTCGCAGCGCGCGACGATATCCTGATGCTGACGACGCCCGAGGAGGCCGGCAAGTACTTTGCATCGGAGCAGGAGCGCTACGGCCGCCTGGTTCGCAAGGCGAAGGTCTCGCTCGAATGAATGCCTTCGCTCGAATGAACGGAATCGTTGCAGAGGAAAACGCGATGCAGGATCTTTTCGACAACCCCATGGGCCTGTGCGGCTTCGAGTTCGTCGAGTTCGCCGCCCCCGAATCGGGTGTCATCGAGCCAGTGCTCGAGAAGCTCGGCTTCACGCACGTGGCGAGACACCGCTCGAAGAACGTGCAGCTGTACCGCCAGGGCGGCATCAACTTCATCGTCAACAACGAACCGAAAAGCGAAGCGGCCTACTTTGCCGCCGAGCACGGCCCGTCGGCCTGCGGCCTCGCGTTTCGCGTCCGCGACTCGCACAAGGCCTACCAGCGCGCGATCGAACTCGGCGCGCAGCCGATCGAGATCGCAACCGGCCCGATGGAGCTGCGGCTGCCGGCGATCAAGGGTATCGGCGGTGCGCCGCTGTACCTGATCGACCGCTTCGAAGATGGCCGGTCGATCTACGACATCGACTTCGAATGGATCGAAGGCGTCGACCGCAGACCGGTCGGTCACGGACTCGAGGAGATCGATCATCTGACGCACAACGTCTACCGCGGGCGGATGGCGTTCTGGTCCGGGTTCTACGAAAAGCTGTTCAATTTCCGCGAACTGCGCTACTTCGACATCAAGGGCGAGTACACCGGCCTTGCCTCGAAGGCGATGACCGCTCCCGACGGCAAGATCCGGATTCCGCTGAACGAGGAAGCGCGCAAGGGCGGCGGGCAGATCGAAGAATTCCTGATGCAGTTCAACGGCGAAGGCATCCAGCATATCGCGCTGATCTGCGACGACCTGCTCGATGCCGTCGACAAGCTCGCGATGGCCGGCGTTCCATTGGCCAGCGCGCCCAACGACATCTATTACGAGATGCTCGAAACGCGGCTGCCCGGACATGGTCGTAACGTGTCCGAGCTGCAGACGCGCGGCATCCTGATGGACGGCAGCACCGAAGGCGGCACGCCGCGGCTGCTGCTGCAGATCTTCTCGACACCAATGCTCGGGCCGGTGTTCTTCGAGTTCATCCAGCGCCACGGCGACGAAGGTTTCGGCGAAGGCAACTTCAAGGCGCTGTTCGAGTCGCTCGAGCGCGACCAGGTCAGGCGCGGCGTCATCGAGACCGAAGGCTGAGACCCGCCAGTGATCGTGGGCCATCATTCGCCTTTCTCGATGGCCCCCGCCGAAATTCCGCACGCTTCCGGCAAGGGGTTGGCCGCCAGCGTGCGTGACTCGGTGCGTTCAAGTGAATTCCACGATCAATGGGCTGACGAAGCTGCTGCTGTTCCAGTTCCTCGGAGAAGGCCTCGCCTTCGTGCTCTCCGCACCGATTCCCGGCCCGGTCATCGGAATGTTGCTGCTGTTTGCCTACCTGGTGGCGCGCGGTCGCCGGGAATCGGCACTGCTGGAGTTTTCGTCGGGCTTCCTGCGCCATCTGTCGCTGCTGTTCATCCCGGCCTCGGTGGGCGTGATGGCGCACGCCGATCTTCTCGCACGCGAGTGGCTGGCGATCTGCATCGCGCTGGTGGCGAGCACGCTGGTCGCGATCGTCGTGACCGCCTATGTCGCCCAGGATGCGAAGCACGATGCCTGAGCCCGCGCCGGTTCTCGAACATCTTGGCCGACTGCCGCTGACCTGGCTGCTGGCGACGCTGCTCGCGTACCGGCTCGCGCTGCAGGTTCAGCAACGGGCGAACTTCCATCCGCTGGCGCACCCGGTCGCCATCGCTACCCTGGTGCTCGTGGCCATTCTGTACGCGGCCGGCATCGACTACGCCACCTATTTCGAGGGCGCGCGCTTCATCCACCTGCTGCTCGGACCGGCGACCGTCGCCCTCGCGATACCGCTCTACCAGCAACTGGAACTCGTACGACACCGATGGATCAGGCTGCTGTGCGCCGCGTCGCTCGGTTCGGCCGCGGCGATCGCCTCGGCGATCGGCCTGGCCGCACTGCTGGGCGCTTCCGAGCCGACGCTGGTCGCAATGGCAGCCAAGTCGGTCACGATGCCGATCGCGCTCGCGCTGACCGAACGGATGGGGGGGCTGGCCCCGGTCACGTCCACACTGGTGATGTTCACCGGCGTGCTCGGCGCCGTGCTCACGCAGGCGGTGCTGGCGCGCCTGCGCGTCGCCGATCCGGCCGCCTGCGGCTTCTCGCTCGGCGTCGTCGCCCACGGCATCGGAACGGCCCGCGCCATGCAGTCGAGCCACCAGATGGGCGCGTTCGCCGGGCTCGGCATGGGACTGGCCGGCGCGCTGACCGCCGTGCTGCTGCCGCTGGTGCTCGAGTTGATCGGCCACCGGTGGGCGGTCGTGCCCTGAGCCTTACGAGGAGTTCGTCATGAAAGAGCAAGGACGCATCGCAGCCACGATTCCGATCCTGGTCGCCATCCTGGCCGTCTGCCTGTCCCTGCCCGCACGTGCCGGCGACGAGCTCTGGCTACGCCTGAAGTCGGAGCCCAACATGGTCGTGCTGATGCGGCACACGCATGCCTCGGGCGGCAACGCCTTGGCCTGGGACCAGAGCGGTGCGTGCAAAGGCGAACTGGTCCTGAGCGCAAAAGGCAAGGCACACGCCAAACGCATCGGCGCACGATTCGCCGCCCATGGCATCGCACCCCTGAGCGTGAGTTCGCCGATGTGCCGCTGCCTGCAAACCGCCGAGATCGCTTTCGGCGGTGCCCGGATCGTCGATCCGGAGCTTCGTCAGGTCGCCGACGCCGACGCCGAACGGGTTCAGGCGCACAACGCCAAGGCGCAGGCGATTCTCGCGAGCCATCGCGGATCGACGCCAATCGTTTTCGTCTCGCATCGGCCGAACATCGACCAGCTCACGATGGAGCTGCTCGAAGACGGCGATCTGCTGGTCGGGACGATCAACGAGGCGGGCGAGGTCGAAGTCCAGGGCAAGATCGTGATCGCGCCCTGAACCTTCCCGGCGCGGCCGGATCCGCCTCAGGGTTCGCGCGTCGCGGTCCAGGCCTTGCCGCTGTCGTCGCGGCCGGTGATCCGGCTTCCGACGACCTCGCCGGTATAGCGCTGCCCGCCGGCCGAAAAGGCGATCGCGGCGCCCTGCATCGCGGCGTCGCTGATCGGATGCCGTGTTCCGGCGATGGCCAGATGCCCGTCGAGCTTCTGGAAGGTCTGCCCGAGCACGAGCGACGCACCGGAGTCGAGCTTCCAGTTGCCCTCGACCTTGGCCGGAACGATCCATTTGTAGGCCCGGCAGTACGCGCGGCAATCCGCGCCGCCGTTAGCCGTTTCGTCCGGCTCCCAGTCGCCCATGTCGAAGGAGTTCGAGACAACGCGCGTGCCGGGTTTCATTTGCAGCAGCGCAGGGCGCAGGCGCAGGTTCAGGTCCGGCAGCAGGAACATCGTGACGACGGTCGCCTCGGAAAAGTCCGATTTGAAGATGTCGCCCTGGGCGAAGGTCGCCCGGTCCGCGACGCCGGCCTCGCGCGCCGCCCGGCGCGATAGCTCGACCATGTCGGGATTGAACTCGATGCCGTGTGCGCGGGTGCCGCGCTGCGCCGCAGTGATCACCGTGCGGCCGTCGCCGGACCCGAGGTCGACCAGGTAATCCTGCGGCGTGATCTCGGCCATGCGCAGCATCTCGTCGACGAGATCCTGCGGCGTAGGGATCCAGACCACGTCCTTGCCGGCCTGTCCCGGTCTCGGCTCGTACGCCTTCGTCGCCGGATCGGTATGGGCCTGCGGGACCAGGCCGCCTTGCGCCTGTACCGCGCCTAGCGTCAGCGCCAGCGCGGTCGCAGACGCAGTCAAGAGTCGATGCAAGCCGTGGCTTCGCTTGGATGGTGTCATGGCAGTCCTTGTCGTCGACGAGCCCCGAGCGCCTGCCCCTGTCTCGCGCTGCTCGGGACGGGCTTCTTCGGGATCATGCTCAGCTTACCGGCAACGTCGGAAGCGATGAGGGTCGGCGGTGCAAGCTCATCCTCGAAGGGATCGCACTCTCACTTGGACACAAAGCCATGTCGTCTTCTCCTTCGCGGCGATCCTTCCTCGGCGCCTCTTCCGGTGGCTATCGCTTATGCCGCCCCCGGCTTCGCCGAAGCGCCCGTCATCGGCAAGAAGATTGCCGAGATTTCGACGGCGGAGATTCAACCGCCGGCCGGGGCGCGAATCCTCGACGGCGGAAGCCGCGTCCTGATGCCCGGCTTGACCGACGCTCACTGGCACATGGTGATTGCGACCGGGTTGCAGCTCAATCCGCGCGCGTCGACGGCAGCCAACCGTCGACGCGCAGCCCACCCAGCGATCCGGAGCGGCCGTAGTCGATCTTGCCTTCGTACTGCGCCACGATGTCGGCGACGATCGCCAGGCCGACGCCGTGCCCGGGACGCTGTTCGTCGGTCCGGAATCCCGGATTACCCAGCCGCCCGATCAGCTCCGGAGCAACGCCCGGGCCGTCGTCTTCGACGGTGAAGCGCAGCGCGTCGGCGTCGCCACTGCGGACGACGAGGCGTACGCGGGAGCGGGCCCACTTGCATGCGTTGTCCAGCAGATTACCGAACAGCTCGAGCATGTCCTCGCGATCGAACGGATAGCGCTGCGGCGGCACATCGAGTTCGACCGCGATGTCCCGGTCGCGATGAAGCCGCTCGAGACCTTCGGACAGCGCGGCGAGCTGCGTTGCGGCATCGAACCCTTCGGCGGGCGGGCCGCCGCCGGCGAGCCGCGCCCGCGACAGCTCGCGCTCGATCGTGGCCCGCATCGCGGCGAGCTGATCGCGAAGCGTCGCGGCAAGAGCCGCATCCCCGCTGTCGGCGGCCCCGTCGGCAAGCTGACCGAGCACTGCGAGCGGGGTCTTCAGCGCGTGCGACAGATTGCCGGCCGCGTGCCGGATCCGGCCGAGACGCCGTGCCTGGTGATGGACGAGGCGATTGACGGCCTCGAGCATCGGCTGCACTTCGGCGGGCGCGGACATCGCGATCGGCACC
>CALLYQ010000099.1 GCA_937858875.1 uncultured Lautropia sp.
CAGCGCCAATGTTGCGAGCAACGCGACCGACTGCGAAGGCACGTCGAGCACGCGCTTGGCGTTCTGCGAATAGCGCATCACGCGGCTGCCGCTCGATTCGATGACCAGCGAGCGGTGACGCAGCTCGTCGACGGCGGCCTGTACCTCGGCCTCGCTCGCGCTGATGACCGGGTTGCGGCTGGTCTTCTGGTTGCAGCCGGCCATGAGCGCGTTGAGCGTCAGCGGGTAGGTGTCGGGAACCGTCTGTTCCTTCTCGACGAGCACGCCGAGCACGCGGGCTTCGAGAAGGGTCAGCGGCGGCAGATCGGGAGCGTGCATGGGCGGCGCATCCGTGTGAGGGTCCGGATGCGCCGAGTGTAGCCGTCAGCGCACCCTCCCCTCCTTCCACGCATTGAGCAGCTTCTCGTAGGCGATCGTTTCGCCCTTCGGCTTCTCGTTGTCGAGCTTCTTCCACGGCGCCTGCTTGTCGCTCAGCCACTTGGCCGGATCGCCCTTGGCGTTGAGCTTCGGCGCGCATTGCTCCATGCCGGCGCGCTGCAGCCGTGCCATTACCTGGTCCATCTCGTCGGCCAGCGTGTCCATGGCTTCCTGCGGCGTCTTCTCGCCGGTGACCGCGACCGCGACGTTCTTCCACCACAACTGCGCGAGCTTCGGATAGTCGGGCACGTTGGTGCCGGTCGGCGTCCATGCGACCCGGGCCGGGCTGCGGTAGAACTCGACGAGGCCGCCGAGCCTGGGCGCCATCTCGGTCATCGCCTGCGACTGGATGTCGGATTCGCGGATCGGCGTCAGGCCGACGATCGTCTTCTTCAGCGAAGCGGTCTTCGACGTGACGAACTGCGCGTACAGCCAGGCGGCCGCGGTGCGGTCGGCGTCATGACCGGCGAAGAAGGTCCACGAGCCGACGTCCTGATAGCCGTTCTGCATGCCGTCCTTCCAGTACGGGCCGTTCGGCCCGGGCGCCATCCGCCACTTCGGCGTGCCGTCGGCATTCACGACCGGCAGCCCCGGCTTGACCATGTCGGCGGTGAAGGCCGTGTACCAGAAGATCTGCTGGGCGATCTGCCCTTGCGCAGGCACCGGGCCGGCTTCGCCGAAGGTCATGCCGGTGGCTTCCTTCGGTGCGTATTTCTTCATCCAGTCGACGTACTTGGTCAGCGCGAAGACGGCCGCCGGCGAATTGGTCGCCCCTCCCCGCGCGACCGCTGCCCCGACCGGCGTGCACTTGTCGTCGGCCACGCGGATGCCCCACTCGTCGATCGGCATGCCGTTCGGAATGCCCTTGTCGGCGGTGCCGGCCATCGACAGCCAGGCGTCGGTGAAGCGCCAGCCCAGCGACGGATCCTTCTTGCCGTAGTCCATGTGGCCGTAGATCGGCCTGCCGTCGATGTCCTTGACGTCGTCGGTGAAAAACTCGGCGATGTCCTCGTAGGCGGACCAGTTCAGCGGCACGCCGAGCTCGTAGCCGTACTTCGCCTGGAACTTGTCCTTCAGGTCCTGCCGCGCGAACAGGTCGGCGCGAAACCAGTACAGGTTCGCGAACTGCTGGTCGGGCAACTGGTAGAGCTTGCCGTCGGGCGCGGTCGTGAAGCTGGTGCCGATGAAATCCTTCAGATCGAGCCCCGGGTTCGTCCATTCCTTGCCCGGCCCCGCCATGTAGTCGGTCAGGTTCATGATCCGGCCGTAGCGGTAGTGGGTGCCGATCAGGTCGGAATCCGAGATCCAGCCGTCGTAGATCGACTTGCCCGACTGCATCGAGGTCTGCAGCTTCTCGACGACGTCCCCTTCCTGGATCAGGTCGTGCTTGACCTTGATGCCGGTGATCTCCTCGAAGGCCTTCGCCAGCGTCTTCGATTCGTATTCGTGCGTCGTGATCGTCTCCGAGACGACCGAAACCTCGTTGACGCCCTTGGACCGCAACTTCGCGGCGGCATCGATGAACCACTTCATCTCGGCCATCTGCTCGTCTTTCGACAAGGTCGAAGGCTGGAACTCGCTGTCGATCCACTTCTTCGCTTCGGCTTCGCCGGCAAAAGCGCTATTGCCGGCAAACAGCGTGGCGGTGACGAGGGCCAGTGCATTGAGGCGCCATTTCATGTCTATCCCCTCCAGGGATGGATCCCTTCCTCGTTTCGACACGCCGGCCGGGAAGGGAATGCCGGAATGTTTGCGGTGCGGGCAAAGGCGTGGGGCGGGGTTGCTCCTGCGCGTGCCGGTGCTGGCCCCTGCTGCGCAGGGGTGCCCTGCGATGCTTGTATGGTTTGGAGCGTCGGGGT
>CALLYQ010000100.1 GCA_937858875.1 uncultured Lautropia sp.
CGGACGGCAGTCCGCGCCTGACCAGCGGAATCCAGTCCATGGCCACACGGGGCCGCGCCCGCAGGACGAGCTCGCCTCCGAGCAGGGTCACAGCAGAATTCGGCGCAGGGCTCGAACTGGCGGCGGACACGCGTTACACTCTTTCATGAACTGCCATATGGCAGTAGTTATAGTCAAATTTGGCACACCTGTCCAGGTGCGGCCAGCTACGGACTGGAAACGGCAGCCGCGCTGGCGCAAGCAATGCCGCGTCCCCGGTAACGAACACCTCCGCGTGTCCGCTGCACGCCTTGCCCAGCACGAGAGCATCGTCCGCGTCGACCTTCGCTTCGACAGGCTGTGCTTCCTCGAGGACCGCGATGGCCTCGCCAGCCACGAACTCGACGAGTTCCGACAATCGGGTCGCGGGCAACTCGAGCTTGATTCGCAGCGCCTTGTCCAGTTCACGCAGAACGTTTCGCCTGATGAAACTCACGAAAGCGCGCAACCGCCACTTGGCGCCGCAGCGCCTCGCGCGCGATCTCGCTCTTGGTACGCCCGGAGCTTTTCGAAGGCGATGGACTGATGCAGCCCGCCTGACCCGCGTAGCCGGAATTGATCCCTACACCTGCAAGTCGACCAGAATATGAACGGCACCGCCGACACCGGGGTGATCCGCTGCTTCGCCGCTCGCTGCACGCTACAACGAACGCGCGCACATCGAATTCGCCTTCGATGCACACGAACACTTCAGAAGTGGTCCTTGCCGGCACAGGCCGGCTCCAGCCAAGAAGAAAGCCAGCAATGCAAGCGCATCCACAGGAACCGGTCGACGAATCGAAGAAATCTCTCGACGCAGCGCGGGAACCGATCAACGCGTCGCGCCGCAACGCCCTGATGTTTGCCAGCGCCAGCCTCGCCGCAGCCTCACTCGCGCCACGCCACGCCGCGGCCCAACTCGCCGACGAAGCCAATACCGCCGAACTCGAGATCATCCGCAAGGGGATCGACAGGAAGCTCGACATCTTCAACATGGACCTGCTCGAACAGCAGGCCAGACAGGTCTACGGCCACGGCACCTACGTCTTCGTTGCCAATGGTTCCGGAAAGCAATGGACGCTGGCCGAGAACCAGCGCGCCTGGGGCGATTACGCCTTCGAGCCGCAGCGGATGCAGGGCGTGGTGCGCGACAGGATCGATCTGTCGATCGAACTGCTCGGCCAGAAGCTGCCGCATCCGTTCATCATCACGCCGTTCGGCAGCCATGGCCTGCACCATCCGCTGGCCGAAGTCGCCACGGCGGGCGGCATCGCGAAATCCGGTGGCCTGCTGACAGTGTCGAGTTCGTCGACGGCGAGCATGGACGACATCGCGAAGGCGAGCAGCGCACCGAAGTGGTTCCAGATCTACCTGACGACCGACGACGGCTTCTCGCGCACGGTGCTGCAGCGCGCCCGCGACGCCGGCTTCACGGCGATCGTGCTGACCGTCGACGCGATCGGCCAGGGTTCGTCCGACGAATACCTGCGCCTGGGTCGGCCCCGCCCCTGGCTGCCCTATGGCAACTTCCCCGACGGCAACCAGCCACCGTTCAAGACCAACCTGAGCTGGGACGACCTGGCGATGATCCGCGAGGCCACCGGCCTGCCGGTGGTGGTGAAGGGCATCACCCGGGCCGAGGACGCGCGCGCAGCGATTTCCGCGGGTGCCGCGGCGATCCAGGTGTCGAACCACGGCGGTCGCGCGCTCGATGGCACGCCCGCGTCGATCACGGTGCTTCCCGAGATCGCCGAAGCGGTGAAAGGCGAGGTGCCGCTGATCCTCGACAGCGGCATCCGGCGCGGCACCGACATCGTGAAGGCGATGGCGCTGGGCGCCAACGCGGTGGCGATCGGACGCCCGGTGATGTACGGGCTGGCGCTGGGCGGTGCGAGCGGCGTCGACAGCGTCGTCGAGTTCTTCCGTCGCGAGACCGTGGACACGATGCTGCACCTGGGTGTCGACCGGATCGCCGCCCTCGACCCGAAGTACATCCGCAAGTCGGCGGCTTCCGGCGTGCACGGCCCGGTCAGGGTGGGCGCCGAACGCCTCGGCTGACGACGACAGGAGAAGCGATCCCCTGCCTCGGCCTGCCGACCGACGATGCCCGAGCTGCGACAATGCCCAATCGAAGGGTCCATCAACAGGAGGTAGAGGTCGATGAGCATGCCTGACTACGGCCGGGCTTTCGCACTCTGGCGCGAGGCGGCCGCCGAGTCATGGGAACGCTATTCCAGCCACGCTTTCGTCGAGCAACTGGGCGACGGCAGCCTGCCGCGCGAAGCGTTCCTGCATTACCTGCAGCAGGACTACGTCTTCCTGATCCATTTCTCCCGCGCCTGGGCGCTGGCAGCCGCGAAGGCCGAGACGCTGGAAGAACTGCAGGCTGCGGCCGGCACCGTGCATGCGCTGGTCCATGTCGAGATGCCGCTCCATATCCAGGTATGCGCGGCCGAAGGCATCTCGCAAGCCGCACTCGAGGCGACACCGGAACGAAAGGAAAACCTCGCCTACACCCGTTACGTGCTCGAGGCCGGGTATTCGGGCGACTTTCTCGACCTGATGGCGGCGCTCGCCCCCTGCGTGCTCGGTTACGGCGAAATCGGGCTCAGGCTCGCCGCGAGCGCCGGGGATACCCCCTGGCGCAACTGGATCGAGACCTATGCCGGCGAAGAGTTTCAGCAGGCGTGCCGCACGGCCGGGGCGCTGATCGATTCGGCGCTCACACGCCGGCTCGGCGACGAGTGGGAGCGGCAGCCGCGCTGGAAGCGCCTGTGCGAGCGATTCGAAACGGCGACTCGGCTCGAAGAAGGCTTCTGGGACATGGGCCTGCGGCCCGGGGGCTAGATCGGATTCGCCGATTCGCCCCCGATCGGCGGCTGCTCCCGACGCTCTACTCCCGATCCAGTTCGACGTCGATGCCGTCGACCGTGTTGCGGATCACCGCCACTTCGAAGTCTGCGGTGCCGCCCCTGGCCTTGACCAGCACGTCTTCGCCGTCGTCGACCTCGACCTGGTAGACCGAACCGAAAGTGCTCGCGAGCGCGTCGCGCACCTGCTGCGCGACCGCGTTCTCGCGCGTGTCGTCGGCGACCGGAACGACGATCGAGGTCGGCGTGCCGTTCACCGGCCTCAACGACAACTCGATCTCGCCGCTGCTGTCGGCCTTGCCGTCGAACTCGATCCGCCACTTGTTGGACGGATCGGCGAAAGCCGGCAAGGCCAACGACGCCGCGGCAGCGAGCAGGAAAGCCCGGGTGAAGCGGCTGAGGCGGGGCGAATTCGTCGTCTTGTTCATCGGGCGGACCTCCTGGTTTCGTAAAACGAGTGTCGGCGGCCTGTCGAGTACCGCGCCATGGTCGGTAACGGTGCGAATTGCGTGCCCGGAGGCCGCTATGCCCTGGAAGGAGAAAGGCATGCTCGACGTGCCCCGAAAACACATCGCGCGCGCGACCATGGTCGCCTGCGCGCTCGTTGCCACGGGCGGCGCGCTGGCCGTGCCGTCGACGCAGTTCTCGGTCACCGGCGGCGCGATCGCACGATTGCGCGCCGGCAGCCAGAAGCCTAAGCTGGGGATTCCGCCGGCTGCCGGAGCAGCCAGATGACAGCAACCAGTCCCCAGACCGACACGGTGCCGGACCGCGCCCGGGGATTCCTGTCCGGCGCGCGCGAGATCGACGACGAGCCGGTTCGTCTGCAGGGCGTACTGCCGCCCTGGCTGCGCGGCACGCTGCTTCTGAACGGCCCGGCGCTATGGGAACTGCCCGGCGGCCGGCTCGAACACTGGTTCGACGGCTACGGCATGTGGCACGCGATCCGTCTGGGCGACGGCCAGGCGCCGCGTTACCGCAGTCGCTTCTGCCAGAGCGAGTCGTACCGTCGCAGCGTGAAGGCCGGCGCGCCGGTGTTCGGCGAGTTCGGCACCGCCAATCCGGCCGGCCTGCTCACGCGGCTGCGTGCGCCGCAGATCACCGACAACCCGGCGGTGGTCATGTCGCGCCATGGCGAGCGCTGGCTGTCGGTCACCGAAACGCCGCGCCTGACCTACTTCGATCCGGAGAGCCTCGAGACGCTCGAGCGCACCGACCTGGGCCGGTCCGACGAGCCGATGCACCTGATGAGCGCGCACGGCTTCACGCTGCCCGACGGCAGTTACCTGAACGTGGCCACGGCGCTGGGTCCGAAGTGCGAAATGAAGCTCTTTCGGCTCGCGCCGGGTGCGACGCGCGCCGAAGTGATCGCCCGGCTCGAGGTGCCCAAGTCCGGGTACACGCACGCTTTCGCGCTGGCCGCCGGGCACGCGATCGTGTGGGAGACCGCCTTGCGTGCACAGCCGCTGGCGTTCCGCTTCGGCGCGCGAGCGTATGCCGACAACTTTCGCTGGGAACCGGAGGCTGGATCGGCCGTCCACGCGATCGCGCTGGACACGGGCAGCGTGCGAAGCTGGCGCATTCCGCCGATGATGGCCTTCCACGCGACGCAGGCCTGGACCGACGGCGCCGGCTTCGCCCTCGAAATCGCGATCTACGACGATGGCACGGCTTTCGATGACCTGCGTCTCGACCGCCGCCGCGCCGACCTGCCGCTTCGCGCCAGGCCGCGCCATGTCCGCTATCGTCTACGCGACGGCCGCAGCGACGCCGAGCCCGAGGCAATCGATGGCCCGCCGATCGAGCTGCAGCAGGTGCATCCG
>CALLYQ010000101.1 GCA_937858875.1 uncultured Lautropia sp.
GGAACTGCCGCCCCACCCTCCGGCCTCGAACCGCTGCGAACGCGAGGAGGGCCAGCCTCGCCTGCGGCTTCGGGCTCACGGCGCGGGATACGGGCCGCGCGCATCCTTATATGGGCTGCGCGCAGCTTTGCAGCAAGGTGGGTGACCGATTCAGCGAGGTCCTTCGATCTTGCGCGTGCTCGTGGAGAACTGGATCACGGTATCCCACTGCGCCTCGAGTCGCGTTAGGCGACGATCGTGGTCGCGTACTTCCTTCGCGAGTTCCAGCATTGCATCAGCGGTGCGCTGAACCTTGTCTGCCAGCAGCAGAGCTTCGCGCACTGCCTTCAACGCATCGCCAACGGCACTCATGCCGCCCGCCCTCGTGCCAGCGCGCGTCGCTTCTCGCGCAGCTCGAGCAGAATCCCCTCGGCCTCGGTGAGGCTCTGTTCGGCGCGTCTCTGCGCCTGCTCGACGGCGGTGCGCAGTTGTGCCGTAAGTTCGACGAGCATGGCCTCGTCCTCGCTGGCGGCCGGTTGAACCCGGCGCCGCACCAGCTCGGCCACGCTGATGCTTTCCCGCTCGGCTTCCCTTCGCACATATGCCTTGAAGGCAGGCGTGGTCAGCAGCACCAGTCTTTCCGTTTTCATCCAGACTCCCGACAAATGCACATGCACATGTTAAGTCGAGTCTTGCTCGGTTTCAAGGACTTACCCGCGCCGAGCCGAAGTCACCCCGGCAACGCCCCGGACCGCTGACAGCGTCTGCTGCAACTGCGCCGCATCCACGACCTCGACCGTGAACCGCATCCGCGCCTCCTGCCGGCGCGTCGACGTCTGCATCCCGATCACGTTCACGCGATCGCGGGCCAACATCTCGACGATCTCGCGCAACAGCCCGGTTCGATCGCCAGCCCGCACCTCGATGTCGACCGGGTAGCGGCGCGGCCGCGAATCGCCGATCGGCGTTGCCGGCGAACCCCAGCTCGTCTCGATCACGCGCTCGGGCGAACGGCGGGCCAGCTGCGCCAAGGTGCTGCACTCGCTGCGGTGCACCGACACGCCGCGCCCGTGCGTGACGAAGCCGCTGATCCGGTCGGGCGGCACCGGGCGGCAGCAGCGCGCGAGCTGCGTGAGCAGCGAATCGAGCCCGACGACGAGCACGCCGTCGCCCTGCCCGCCGGCCGCCTGGCGGCGACGCCGCGACGCGATGACGGCGGCCAGGCTGGGCTCCTCGAATTCGGCCGACGCGTCCGGCCGTCCGTCGCCGCGCGCCGGCTCGTGGCGGATCGCCTCTTCGAGTTGCCGCTGCCCGATCTCCTCGCGAGCCGCCGCCACGAACATCGGAGAAACCTCGGCATAGCCCAGCCGGCGCGCCAGGTCCTCGAAAGACAGCGCCGTGCGGCCTTCGCGCTGCAGGACCTTCTCGATCCGCTCGCGTCCGGCCGCGACGTCGCGCTCGTGCTCGCGCGCGTTGAACCACTGGCGCACCTTGGCCCGGCTGCGCTGACTGTGCAGGTAGCCGAGCTGGGGGTTCAGCCAGTCGAGCGACGGCCCTTCGTGTCCGGTTTCCTTGGCCGCGACGATCTCGACCGTCTGGCCATTGCGCAGCGGCGTGTTCAGCGGAACCATCTGCCCGTCGACCTTGGCACCGCGGCAGCGATGGCCGAGGCTCGTGTGGACCTGATAGGCGAAATCCACCGGCGTGGCGCCGGCCGGCAACTCGATCACGCGCGCCTGCGGCGTCAGCACGTAGATCCGGTCGTCGAGCGTGCTGGTGGCTGCGCTCTTGCCTTGCGGCGC
Organism: uncultured Lautropia sp.; assembly: GCA_937858875.1. Classification (GTDB taxonomy): domain Bacteria; phylum Pseudomonadota; class Gammaproteobacteria; order Burkholderiales; family Burkholderiaceae_E; genus Zeimonas. The sequence continues at coordinate 1,782 of CALLYQ010000101.1, forward strand.
CGCGCCGCTGCCCAGCGCCTCGCCGACCTCGCGCTGCCAGGCCAGCAGCTCGCGCATCCACGCGATACGGTCCTCGAACACCTGCTCGCCACGCGCGCTGCCGGCGCCGGCCGCGCCGGCGGCACGCTCCTTGTAGCGCCAGTGCGAGGCCACGCCGTACTCGGCGAAGCGGTGCATTTCATGCGTGCGGATCTGCACCTCGAGGCTGCGGCCATCCTCGGCCGTCACCACAGTGTGCAGCGAACGGTAGCCGTTCGCCTTCGGGCGCGAGATGTAGTCGTCGTACTCGTCGGGGACCGCAGCCCACATCGAGTGCACGACGTCGAGCGTCGCATAGCACTGCTCGACGGTATCGACGATCACGCGCAAGCCGCGCAGGTCCGAGATCTCGTCGAAACCGCGCTGCTTGCTGCGCATCTTGTTCCAGATGCTGTAGATGTGCTTCGGCCGCCCGCTGACTTCCGCTGCGAGGCCGGCCGCGCGCAGTGCCTCGCGCAGACGCTGCGCGGCTGCGGCGACGTTGGCCTCGCGCTCGATCCGGCGCTCCTCGAGATCGCGGGCCAGGCCGCGGTAGGTGTCGGGCTCGATGAATCGGAAGGCCAGGTCCTCGAGCTCCCACTTCAACTGCCAGAGCCCGATCCGGTTGGCCAGCGGCGCCAGCACGTCGAGCGTCTCGCGACTGACCGACGGGTCCGGCGGTCGCCGGATCGCGGCATGGAAGCGCAGCGTCTGCAGCCGCGAGGCCAGGCGCAACAGTACGACCCGGATGTCGGCCGCCATGGCCAGCAGCATCCGGCGCAGCGTCTCGCTGGGTGCCGTCGCGCCGTTGCCGGCTTGCCGCAGTACCTGGAGCCGCCTGATCTGCCGCATCGCCTCGACCAGGCGCCCGGTGTCCGCGCCGAACTCGCGATCGATCGACTCGCGCGGCAACAGGCTCGCCGGTTCGCAAAGCGCGGCGGCGATCCGGGTCGTGGTGTCGGCGTCGATCGAGCGCAGGATCGAGATCGTGCCGCGCGCATGGGCGAGATAGGACTCGCCGCTGGCCGCGATCGCGTCGCCGACGGCGTCGGCAGCCAGCGCCAGCGCGCGCTCGACGCGAACGTCGTCCTCCCCGGTGATAGGCTTCCGATCGACCATCGAACGATTATAGGAGCCGCCTGCTTGCCCTCCGTGCTGCGCCGACTGCTCGCCCGCCTGGCCCCGTCAGCGGAGCGTCGAGGCTCTCGACGGGCCCTTTCCGGCCGCGCAGACGCAGGCGCGATCGACGACGCGCGGTGGCAGCGGATGCTCGATTCGATGCGCTGGCTCGACCCTCTGGACGATCCGACGCTCGAACGACTTCGCGAGCTGAGCGCCGGATTTCTTGCCCGGAAGACGATCTCCGGCGCTGCCGGCTTCGAAGTCGACGACGAGGTGCGACTGGCGATCGCCGTGCAGGCCTGCCTGCCGATCCTTCGGCTCGGCTTGCGCGCTTACCACGATTTCGTCGAGATCATCGTCTATCCCGCACGCTTCCTCGTTCATCGCAAGGAAATGGACGAGGCAGGGGTCGTCCATGAGTCGCTCGACGAGCTCGCCGGAGAGGCCATGGAACGAGGCCCGGTCGTGCTGTCCTGGTCCGACGCCGACCCGGCGGCCGGAAACCGGGATGCCGGCCACCGGGGCTGGAACGTCGTCATTCATGAATTCGCACACAAGATCGATCTGCTCGACGGCGAAGCCGACGGCGTGCCGCCGCTGCCGGCCCGCGAGCGCCCGGCCTGGGCCGCCGAAATCGAGGGCGCGTGGCAAGGCTTCTGCACGATGCTCGATCAGCTCGAGGCGGCGATTCCGCGCCACGTCGACCCCGAGGGCCCGCAGGGCGAGGCCTGGTACGCCCGATTGCCGCTCGATCCCTACGCGGCCACCGACCTGGGGGAGTTCTTCGCCGTCGCCGTCGAGAGCTTCTTCGTGGACCCGGAGCCACTGGCAGAAGTCTTTCCCGGGTTGTATGCTCGATTTCGCGCCTACTTCGGCCTGGACCCGCTAGCCGCGGCGACTCGGCCCCCGCCGCTGCGATCGCCGCACCCTCCGTTGCCGAACGGCGCTCGGACGCAGGCGGCTGCCGAACTGGATCCTCCGCCCTCGGGAAGCTGACGGGAGCCAGACCGCCCTGATTACGGGCAACCCCCTATTTACGGCGCAGGCGTCCTTTGTCGAATATCCTTACACTTTTGGCGGAAAGCCGGCCCGTGCTGCGGCCAGCTTGAAACAGCGCGGCCTGGCGCCACAATCGGTGCCGCCGCGAGAGATTTGTCATGGCAGCGTGACACTGCCCCGGTTAAGGTAGGCTCCGACCCAACAGCAAGAAGCAAGGCCGGCGATTCCGTGCCGTCGCCCTCCTCCCATGATCCGACTCTTCAATCATTACCTGCCCCTGCGAACCCTGGTCCTGACGCTGATCGAGGCGCTGGTCCTGTTCCAGGCAATGGTTCTCGGATTCGAATTGCGGATGCTCGATCGCGGCACGCCGCTGCCGCTGCTCGAAGCGGGGCTTTTCACCGGCGTGATGCTGCTGATGATGACCGGGCTGGGCCTGTACGAATCGCAGAGCGAACCCTTCCGCATCATGCTGCAGCGGCTGCTGGTCGCCTACCTGCTCACGCTCGTCGTGCTGAGCGTCGTCTTCTACGTCTTCCCGGAGACCTACATCGGGCGCGGCGTGTTCGCGCTGACGACGCTGTTCGCCGCCGGTGGCGTGCTGCTGATCCGGCTCGTCTTCTTCCGCATCACCGACGTCGGCCTGCCAAAACGCCGCGTGCTCGTCGTCGGCAACGGCGCCGAGGCCGAAGAAGTGATCCGCTTCCTGAACGACGAGGTGCGCGGCCGCTCGATCGAGTACGCCGGCCTGTATCCGGTCGCGAGCCGAAGCCTCGAGGAGTCGCAGGCCCAAGGCTACACTCGCCTGCTGCGCACCGTGCGCGAGCTGCGTGTCTCCGAGATCGTCATCGCGCTTCGCGAGCGCCGCGGCGGCACGATGCCGCTGCGCGAGCTGCTCGACTGCAAGCTCAAGGGAATCAAGGTCATGGACCTCGTCTCGTTCTACGAACGCGAGAAGGGCCTTCTGAAGATCGACAACCTGCGCGCAAGCTGGCTGATCTTCGGTGCCGGCTTCGACCGCGGCGTCACGCGCGACGTCGTCAAGCGGATCTTCGACGTGGCCGTGAGCCTGCTGCTGCTGGTGCTCACGCTGCCGATCCTGCTGCTGGCGATGCTCGCGATCGTCGTCGAATCGGGCCGCCCGGTGTTCTACCGCCAGGAGCGCGTCGGCCAGGGCGGCAAGACCTTCACGATCCTGAAGCTGCGCAGCATGCGCCAGGACGCCGAAAAGGACGGCAAGCCGAAATGGGCCGGCGCCCAGGATTCGCGGATCACGCGAGTCGGCCTGTTCCTGCGCCGCACGCGCATCGACGAGCTGCCGCAACTGTTCAACGTGCTGCGCGGCGACATGAGCTTCGTCGGTCCGCGCCCCGAACGGCCGTACTTCGTCGAGCAACTGCTCGCCGACATCCCGTACTACGACGTCCGTCACAGCGTGAAGCCCGGCGTGACCGGCTGGTCGCAGGTCCGCTATCCGTACGGCGCCTCGGTCGAAGATGCGCTGGCCAAGCTGCAGTACGACCTCTACTACGTCAAGAACCACTCGTTGTTCCTCGACCTGCTGATCCTCGTCGATACGGTGCAGGTCGTGCTGCTCGGCAAGGGAGCACGCTGAGCGTCGATGGCCTCGCCGTTCCTGGGGTTCGCCGGCTACGCCGCGGCAGCGCTCGCTTGCGCGCTGCTGGCGGTGTTCCTGGCGCTGCGCCGGCGCGGTACGGCGGTCAGCCCGATGCTGCGGGTCGCCCTGATCGGGCAGATGGCCTGGGCAGCCACGATGAGCGCGGTCGCGACCGGCCAGCTCGCCGCCACGGCGTTGGCTCCGCTGCTCGAGGCATCGCGCAGCCTGCTCTGGATCATGTTCCTGATCGGGCTCGCCAACGTCCGCCCCACGGCCGAGCTCGAAGACAGCGGCGCCGCACGCGCCGAACCGGCCGCCGACAACGAGGTATCGCGAGCGAGCCGCCGCGGCCTTGTGATCGCAGTCGTGCTGGCGACGGCGTCGGCGGGCAGCGAATTGATCGCCGCCGGCCCCGGCATGGTGTTCGCCGCCCGTACGCTGAATGCCGTCTTCGGCCTCGTCTGCCTCGAACAGGTCTACCGCAACGCCGCCGACGGGCGCCGCTGGGCCGCCAAATACCTGGCGCTCGCGCTGCTGGCACTGTTCGGCTTCGATCTGGTGATGTACAGCGATGCAATGCTGTTCACCCGAATGAACGAAGCCTGGTGGACCGTGCGCGGCTACGCCAATGCGCTGCTGGTGCCCTTGCTGGCGGTCTCGGCGGCCCGCAGTCCGCAATGGAAGCTCGACGTCGGCGTCTCTCGCCAGGCCGTCTTCCACTCGGCTGCCCTGACGCTCGCCGGCGGCTACCTGATCCTGGTCTCGGCCGGCGGCTACTACGTGCGCTGGTTCGGCGGCGAATGGGGCGCGGTCGCGCAGGCGCTGATCGTGTTCGCCGCGCTGCTCGGCCTGGCGATGGTCGCGGTATCGGGCACGATGCGCGCGCGGCTGCGCGTCTTCGTCGCCAAGCACTTCTTTTCGTACCGTTTCGACTATCGCAACGAGTGGCTGCGCCTGACCCGGCTTCTCGCCGGCGGCAGCCCGCAGGAGCTTCCCGCACAGGCGATCGAGGGCCTGGGCCAGCCGGTCGAAAGCCGCTCCGGCGCCATCTGGCTCGAATCCGAAGGCAGCTATCGCTTCGAGACCGGCATCGCCTGGCGCGGCGAACGCGCATCGATCGAGGCCGACGCGCCGCTGGTTCGCCTGCTGCGCGAGCACGAATGGATCGTCGACGTCGACGAACTGCGCGGCGGTACCGACGAAACGAACCCGGGATCGAGCGACGGCACCTCGCTGCAGCACGGCCTCGTGCTGCCCGCCGCGATCGCGAACCACGAGAACAGCTGGCTGATCGTGCCACTGCTGCTCGAGCGCGAGCTGATCGGTTTCGTCGTGCTCGACCGGCCGCTGGCGCCACAGGTCTTCGACTGGGAGACCCGCGACCTGCTGAAGGCGGCTGCACGCCAGATCGCCAGCCATATCGGCGTGCAGCGCACGCTCGAGAAGCTGATCACCGCGCAGCAGTTCGAATCCTTCAACCGGATGTCGGCCTTCGTCGTCCACGACCTGAAGAACCTCGTCGCCCAGCTCGGCCTGATGACGAAGAACGCGCAGCGCCATCGCGACAATCCCGAGTTCCAGGCCGACATGCTGGCGACCGTCGAGAACGTGATGGAGCGGATGCGCGGCCTGCTGCTGCAACTGCGCGCCGGTGCGCGGCCGGTCGAGCATCCGGCGCCGGTCAGGCTGGTCGAGGTGATCGAGGCCGCCGTACGGTCGCGCCGCGGCCTGCGGCCGGAGCCGATCATCCTGGTCGACGGCGATCTTGCCGACGACCCGGAGGCAGCCACGTTCGCGCATCGCGACCGGCTCGAGCGGGTCATCGGCCACTTGCTGCAGAATGCAGCCGAGGCTTGCGGTCCCGACGGGCGCGTCGAACTGAGGCTGCGGCGCGACGGAGACCGGGCCTCGATCGAGGTCGAGGACAACGGTCGCGGCATGAGTGAGACATTCATCCGCGACAAACTCTTCACGCCGTTCCAGTCTACGAAGGCGCACGGAATGGGCATCGGTGCCTTCGAAAGCCGCGAATACCTGCGCGAGATCGGAGGCTCGCTCGAGGTTCGAAGCAAGGAAGGCGCAGGCACGCTGTTCCGTATCTGCCTGCCGCTCGCAATGGGAGTTCGAGGTAAATGAATGGCTGACGAACGGCCTGTCCTGATGATGGTCGAAGACGACATCGGTCTGCAGAAGCAGATGCGCTGGTCCTTCGACGACTACAACGTGATGTTCGCGCAGGATCGCGAATCGGCCCTCACGCTGCTGCGACGCCACGAACCGAAGGTCGTCACGCTCGATCTCGGGCTGCCGCCCGACGCCGACGGCACCAGCGAGGGCTTCGCCACGCTCGAGCAGATCGTCGCTCTGGCACCGGGCACCAAGGTCATCGTGCTGACCGGACAGAACGACCGCGGCAACGCGCTGAAGGCGATCGGCTCGGGCGCCTACGACTTCTTTGCCAAGCCGTTCGAAGCCGAGACGCTGGGGCTGGTCATCGGCCGCGCATTCCGGCTCGCCGGCCTCGAAGAGGAAAACCGCCTGCTGCTCGCTCGCCAGACGGGCGACACCCCGCTCGACGGGCTGCTGACCCGCGATCCGACGATGCAGAAGCTGTCACGGCAGGTCGAGCGGCTCGCGCCGACCAATGCCACCGTGCTGCTGCACGGCGAGTCGGGCACCGGCAAGGAAGTCTTCGCACGCGCGCTGCACCATATGTCGCCGCGGCGCGACAAGCGCTTCGTCGCGATCAACTGCGCTGCGATCCCCGAGGCCTTGCTCGAATCCGAGTTGTTCGGCCACGAAAAAGGGGCGTTCACCGGTGCCGTCAAGCAGACGCAGGGCAAGATCGAAGTCGCCGACGGCGGCACGCTGTTCCTCGACGAAATCGGCGACCTGCCGCAGTCGCTGCAAGCCAAGCTGCTGCGCTTCCTGCAGGAACGCGTGATCGAGCGCATCGGCGGGCGCAACGAAATCCCCGTCGACGTGCGAGTCGTCTGCGCCACGCACCGCAACCTGCGCGAAAGAATCGCCGAAGCTGCGTTTCGCGAGGATCTGTTCTATCGTCTGGCCGAGATGGTCATCTCGATCCCGCCGCTGCGCGAGCGCGCCGGCGACGCCACGCTGCTCGCACACGCGTTCGTCCAGCGCTTCTCGCTCGAGAACGGCCGAAACCGGCTCGTGCTGCGCGAAGACGCGCTCGACGCGATCCGCAACCACCCGTGGCCCGGCAACGTCCGCGAACTCGAGAACTGCATCAAGCGCGCGGTGATCATGGCCGACGGCAACGGCATCACCGCCGACGACCTCGGGCTGGCGCCGGCCGAAGACGAACCCGAACTCTTCAACCTGCGCCAGGTCCGCGACAACGCGGAGAAGCGTGCGGTCCTCGAGGTGATGGCCCGGGTCGACGGCAACATCGCCCGCGCCGCCGAACTGCTCGGCGTCAGCCGCCCCACCCTCTACGACATGCTCAACCGATTCGGATTGCGCTAGGCGCACCGGGAGACCCCAGATGAACAGCAAGCGAATTCCCGTCCCGGGCAGCAAGCGGCGCGCCGCCCCCGGCCCCGCCCGCCTCCGCATCGCCACCGTCGCCACGGCTGTCGCGCTGGCGGGCCTGTCGGCCTGGGCCGCCAAGGGCTCCCCCGACGCGCTGTTCGACAAGGCGCGCCAGTCGATCGCAGCCAACGAGCCGCGTACGGCCGAGATCCACCTGAAGAACCTGCTGCAGGCAAGCGACAACGGCGAGGCGCGCTACCTGCTCGGCAGGCTGTCCGAGGATGCCGGCGACGTCGCGACAGCCGAGAAGGAGTACCGGCGCGCGCTCGAACTCGGCTATTCGCGCGAACAGACGCTGCCCTCGCTGATGCGCGTGCTGCTCGTGCTCGGCCAGCCGCAGAAAGTGCTCGACCTGTCGCACGACATGAAGCTCGACGACCCGGCCGCGAGGGCCGACGCGCTGACCAGCGCCGGTCACGCGCTGCTGCGGCTGGGCAAGCGCGACGAGGCCAGGCGCACCTTCGACG
>CALLYQ010000102.1 GCA_937858875.1 uncultured Lautropia sp.
AGCCGCAGCGCGTCGACGAGTTGCGGATCGAGCCAGGCTTCGCCGCGTGCCGGTGCTGCGCCGGCCTCCCGATCAGCTTCGCCGGGCGCGTCGGCGATGCGCACGGCACCGCGCAGCGGATAGCCGGACGAGACCGCCTTGACCGAAGCCAGTTGCGGCATCCCGCCGGCGACGACCATGCTCGGGAAGACGACGGTCTGCGCCGTGCGCAGGCCCGCCTCGTGAGCCCGCTCGAACCAGTCGGCCGGCAAGCGCCGGTCGGCGGCCACGACGAGGTCGGCGCCGATCAGCTGGCGGGCCTGCAGCGTCAGCGCGCCACGCATCCGGTCGACGAACAGCCCGACGCTGGAGATGGCCGCCACGGCGACGAGCAGCGCCGCCAGCAGCAGCCGCAGTTCGCCGGCGCGCCAGTCGCGACGCGTCAGGCGCAGCGACAGCCTCAGCTCGCCCATCGTCGATACTGTCGCCGCGCGTCTGGCGATCCGGGAGTTCGGGGTTCCGACTTCATCGGCCCGATGCTAACCGGATTCCGGATCCCGCCTTCAAGAGGCAGCGACGGACGCCGGAGCGGGACTGCGCCGGATCTGGCGCGGCCGGAGGTTTTGCGTCATCGTCGGGTTTTCGACCCGAATACCGTCCAGACCGATGACCCGCAACACGATGGAACTGCAGATCGAGGAGCGCGTGGCGCGACTGACGCTCAATCGCCCCGAGCAGATGAATGCGATGAACCCCGAGTTCTGGCGCGAACTCGAAGCCGTGCTCGACAAGCTGCAGCGCGATGCGCCGGCGCGCGTGCTGCTGATCGACTCCACCGGCAGGCACTTCACGGCTGGCATGGCGCTCGACAGCTTCGGCACGTCGATCTCGCTCGACGATTCGAGCGCACAGTCGCGCGCCAACATCGCACCGATGCTGGCCGACATGCAGCGCGCCTTCGACCGGCTCGCGCAGTTGCGGATGCCGGTGATCGCCGCGATCCAGGGCGGCTGCGTCGGCGGCGGCGTCGACATGGTCACGGCCTGCGACATCCGCTATTGCACGGCCGATGCGTTCTTCTGCATCCAGGAGATCAACGTCGGCATGGCCGCCGATCTCGGCACGCTTCAGCGCTTGCCGAAGCTGATCCCGGAAGGCGTCGTGCGCGAGCTCGCCTACACCGGGCGCCGGCTGCCGGCCTACCGGGCGCTTTCGATCGGGCTGGTCAACGAGGTCTTCGACACGCAAGACGCGATGCTCGAAGCCGCGATGCAGACGGCGCTGGAGATCGCGGCGCGCCCCCCGGTGGCGGTCTGGGCGAGCAAGCAGGCGATCGACTACGCGCGCGACCACTCGGTCGCCGACGGCCTGCGCCAGATGGGCTGGCTGCAGGCCGGCATGTGGGACACCGCCGCGGTGGCCGAGGCGATCGAAGCGCGCGGCGAACGGCGCGCGGCCGAGTTCGCCGACCTGCAGCCGCTGCGCTTCTTCTCTGACTGAGCCGCCCCTACTCGCGCGGCAGGATCGCGACCTTGCCCTTGACGCGTCGCTCCATCACGTCGCGCAACGCCTGCGGCGCCTCCGTCAGCTTGTAGGTCTTCGTGATCGGCGGCTTGACCTTGCCCGACACGTAGAGCTCGAACAGGTCGTGCATGTGCTGGCGCGTGACGGCCTGGTCGCGCTGCAGGAACGCGCCCCAGAACACGCCGACCAGCGACGCGCTCTTGAGCAGCATCAGGTTTAGAGGAAGCTTCGGAATGTCGCCGGCGGCGAAGCCGACGACCAGGTGCCGGCCTTCCCAGGCGATCGAGCGGAAGGCCGGCTCCGAATAGGTGCCGCCGACCGGATCGTAGATCACGTCGGGGCCCTTGCCGCCGGTCAGCGCCTTGAGCCGCTCGCGCAGGTCCTCGCTCGCGTAGTTGATCGTTTCGTCGGCACCGCGTTCGCGGCACAACGCGAGCTTGTCCTCGCTGGACGCCGCGGCGATCACGCGCGCGCCCATCGCCTTGCCGATCTCGATCGCCGCGATGCCGACGCCGCCGGCTGCGCCGAGCACCAGCATCGTCTCGCCGGCGGCGAGCCTGGCGCGATCCTTCAGCGCGTGCAGGCTGGTGCCGTAGGCCAGCACGTAGGCCGACGCCGTGACGAAATCCATCTGGTCCGGAATCGGGATCACGCGCTCGGCCTTGACGACGAGTTCCTGCGCATAACCGCCCCAGGTATTGCTGCCGATGACACGGTCACCGGGCTTGCAGTTCTTCACGCCTTCGCCGACCGCCTTGACGACACCGGCCACCTCGCCGCCCGGCGAGAACGGCAACTCGGGCTGGAACTGGTACTTCTTCTGGATGATCAGCGTGTCGGGAAAGTTCACGCCGGCCGCATGGACCTCGATCAGCACCTCGCCCGGCCCCGCAACCGGCGACGGCACATCCTCGATGACCAGGGTTTCGGGCAGACCCCATTCCTTGCACAGCACAGCCTTCATGCGATTCGCTCCTGCTGGATGACGGGGCCGAAAGCAGAACCGGCCCCGGTGACGTATCGCCGGGATCTTACGGCACGCCGCCGTCGGCGCCCGGCCGCGAGTGTCGATATACTCGCATGTCGATCCGCGCGGCGATTCGTTCGCGCGACGCTCGCATCGTCGCACTGCGCACGACCGGCGGGCGCAACGATCGATCCGGAAGCGTGGCAGAGTGGTCGATTGCACCGGTCTTGAAAACCGGCGACGGGCAACCGTCCGTGAGTTCGAATCTCACCGCTTCCGCCACTTCGGTCCCCATGCCGGCCGATAGGATATCCTCTTCGTCAATTCCGCCGGCCCGGCTCTTTTGCCAGGAGCACGTCGCAGGAAGAAGCTCCGAGGACCCTGCGCGCGACGCTGCCCAGGACCATCCTCGAGACGGCGTTTCTGCCCTGGATGCCGAGTGCCACCAGGTCCGTCTTCACGGACCTCGTCAACCGGACCAGCGCTGTTGCAGGGTCGCCGCGAACGACCCGGATCTTTCCCGGCACCGAAAGGCTGGTGCGTGCGGAACGCAACTCGGCGTAGGCAGCCCGTGCTTTGGCCCGACGATATTGATCGATCTCGGCTCGAGAGGTCCCCGCTTTCAGCATGGCCTGCTCGAAAGCAAGCGGTATTTCGAGGGCATGGATCAGTTCGAGTGCCGCCCGGGGCGCTATTCGCGCGGCAGTCCGAGCAGCCGCGAACGACATCGGCGAAAAATCGATTGCTGCGAGCACGCGACGATACGGCTCATCGCTCGCTCGCTTGACGACCAATATCGGGCACAATCCGGCGCTCACGACCCGATCCGCGGTCGAACCGAACACTCTCTCGCGCAGGTTTCGCGGCTTTCCGGAGCCGATGACCAGCAGATCGGCTGCACGGTCGCGTATCAGCCGATCTATGAACGGGTCGGCTTTGCCGCACTCGACCTCGATTTCCGTCTGAACGGCTGCGCTCGCGGCCATGTGTTCCAAAGACGCGATCGCCTCGGCTGCGAGCACTTCGGCGATCGCTTCTTCCTTCACCGTCGAAGGAAGACCCGGATCGGACGCAGGCAGGCTTTCGATCGCATGAATCAGGACAAGCTTGGCTTCATGTTCAGCGGCAAGCTGGATCGCGCGCCGGGCAACCGGCTCATCGCCATTCTCGAGGGCGATCGCCGCAACTATCGTCTTGATCGCCATTCGGCTCCTCGCTTTTCGATCAGGGCAATGACAACAGTGCCTTTGCGATCGAAAAATAGATCAGTACGCCGGTAGCGTCGGCGATGGACGTCACCAGTGGAGTGCTGGCGGTCGCCGGGTCCATCCGAAAGCGGCTTAGGGCAAAAGGCAACAGCAGGCCGATCATACTTCCCACGATGACGATTACGACCATCGACAGGGCAATGACGATCGCGATGTCGCGGCCGCCGCGAAATACCCCGATAACGGCAATAGCGGCCGCCATGCTCAGACCGAGAAGAACGGCAACTCCCAGTTCGCGACCCAGCACTCGGCCCCAGTCGGAGATGCGAATGTCACCGGTTGCCAGCGCCCGCACCATGAGCGTAGCCGACTGCGAGCCCGCATTACCGCCGGATGCGATAAGGATCGGCAGGAAGAACATCAGCGCAAGATGGGCGGCGATGGTGTCCTCGAAATGCGCGATGCCGGCGCCAGAAAAGATGTTGCCGAAGACGAGCAGCATCAGCCAGGCAATCCGGGCCCGGTAGAGCATGGGCACGGTTGCGGTCGCCACGCTGGAATCCAGTTTGGTGACCGTTCCAAGCCGCTGGAAATCCTCGGTCGCCTCCGCTTCCATCACGTCCAGCGCGTCGTCATGGGTGATGATGCCGACCAGCCGGTCTTGTGCGTCGATCACCGGCAGCGCGATCACGTCGTAGCGGGCGATCTTGCGGGCGGCGTCCTCGACATCGTCGTGCACCCGGATCGCATGGGTGTTGCGCTCCATGATGTCGGCAACCCTGACGCCGGTCGGCGCGGTGATGAGATCCTGGAGCCTTACCGAGCCGATCAGACGGCGATCCGCGTCAAGCACATAGGCACGGTAAATGGTTTCCTTGTTGGGGGCTTCGTGGCGAAGCGCTTCGATCGCCTGGGGGGCGTAGAGCTGCGGCGACAGGGATGCATAGTCCGAAGTCATTACCGCGCCTGCCGTGCCTTCCTCATAGGCAGCCAGTTGCCTGATGTCCTCGCGTTCTGCCTGCGCGAGCGCGGGCATCAACGCTTCGCGCTGTTCGTCCGTCAGCTTCTTGTAGAGATCGGCGCGATCGTCGGCATCCATCTCCATGAAGATCGCGGCCAGATCTGCGTGCGAAACGATCGTCGCAAGGCTCGCCTGAAAGTCCAAGGCGAGATAGCCGAATACGTCAGCCTGCCGCGGCCTCGGAGCATCCTTCAGGATGGCCCAGGCTCGCGAGGGCCCGATCCCCTGCAACGTTGCGGCAATATCGGCCGGATGCTCGTCGGCGCGTCTTGCGGAAGACTCCGGAAGGCCACCCGAAACCACGCTATCTGCTGTCATTGAAGCATCTGCTAATCTGGTCGTCACCCCTGCTGACGACACCATACCAAGCGGTCACCCTGTCGAACGGGCAGGTCCTGTACGGGAGGATCGATCACCTGGGAACCGATCACCCGGTGCTGCGCGACGCCTTCGACCTTCGCTTCGAGATCGACCCGCACGGGGGTAGCTCGACGCCTGTACTGGTGTGGCGAAGAAACGGTCCGACCGGAGCCGACCACCTGATCCTGCCGGCCGGATCGATCGGCTTCGTCGAGCCGGTGCGCGCGGATTCTCCGATCGTCCGGGCGATCGACGAGGCCATGCGCGACGGGCGGCCCCGCTGACGGCTACTCCGAGCGCTCCGAGGCGACGATTCCCCAGGCCGCGATGAACACGGCCGCGATCAGCGGGCCGATGACGAAGCCGTTCAGCCCGAACACCGCTAGGCCGCCGATCGTGGAGATCAGCACCAGGTAGTCGGGCATCCGCGTGTCCTTGCCGACGAGAATCGGGCGCAGCAGGTTGTCGACGAGGCCGATCACAAGCACGCCGTAGACGATCAGCGCGATGCCCTTGCCACCGTCGCCGGTGGCCAGCAAGTAGATTGCGACCGGCGCCCAGACGAGGCCCGCACCGACCGCCGGCAGCAGCGACAGCAGCGCCATCAGCACACCCCAGAGCACCGCGCCGCCGATTCCGAAGAACCAGAACGCGATTCCGCCGAGGGCGCCCTGGACCAGCGCGACGACGAGGTTGCCCTTGACCGTGGCACGCACGACGGTCGCGAACTTCGCGAACAGTTCGTGCTTGTGCTGCTCGTCCATCGGAATCGCGCGGCTGACGCGGCGCACCAGCGCGTCGCCGTCGCGGAACATGAAGAACGCCAGGTACAGCGCGATCGCCAGGCCGACGATGAAGTGCAGCGCGTTCTGGCCGATGCCGACCGCCTGCGTCGCGAGCGTTCGCGCAACGAGCTGGCTGCCCTGCGCCAGCGCCGAAATCAGCCGCTCCTGCAGCTCCCTGAGATCGTTCAGGCCGAAGCGGTCGAGCAGCCCGCTGAGCCACAAGGGCATCGCGCTGACGACCTGTTCGAAGTAGTCGGCGAAACTGAGCTGCCCCGACTCGATCGCCTGGTAGACGGCGGTGCCTTCGCGTACCAGCGCCCCGGCGATCAGCAGCACCGGCAGCACGACGATCAGCACCAGCGCGACGACCGCCAGCAGTGCCGACAGCGTGCGCTGCCGGGTACGCGCAAGCAGCCAGCGAAACAGCGGCATGAACAGCACGCCGAGGATCACGCCCCAGAAGACCGCACCGAAGAACGGCTGCAGGATCCACCCGAACGCGATCGTGATGCCGACCAGCAGCACGAGGAAGGTATAGCCCTCGATTGCCGGCGACTGCATCGGATCGGCCGATTCGGCAGGCGGCGCGGCCGGGACACCCGAGGTAGGGGGCCGGTCGGGCGGGACGTCCTGGATCGGCGGCGGCTTGCTCATCGAGCCCTCGGAGCGTTCAGCCCACGCGTTCGAAGTCGGGCCAGGGCCAGGCACCCGAAAACAGCCGATCGAGCCAGAAGGTCACGATCTGCGTCTTGACGTCGCTGAGCCGGCCGGCACGCAGTTCGTCGATCAGCCAGCCGAGCGTGACCAGCTCGAGCTCGACGAATTCGCCCGCGTCGAGTTGCTGCTGCCCGGCATGGACCAGGTCGCGGCACAGGAAGACTTCCATCACTTCGCTGGCGAAGCCGATGGCCGGATGCAGGCGCGTGAGCCAGGCCCATTCGCGCGCTTCGTGCCCGGTTTCCTCGAGGAGTTCGCGTCGCGCGGTCTGCAGCGGCGTTTCGCCCTTGTCGATCTTGCCCGCCGGCATTTCGATGAAGGTCGCCCCGACCGGGTAGCGGAACTGACGCTCGACGAGGATACGCTGGTCGGGAAAGATCGGCACCATGACCGCCGCCCCCGGATGTACGACGTACTCGCGCACGCTCTCGCGCCCGTCGGGCAGGCGCACATGGTCGCGGCGCACTTCGAGAAAAGCGCCGCGCCATGCAAGCTCGGAATCGATCCGGCGTTCGACCAGCCGGGAGTCGTCGCCCGCGGACATCAACTGATCAGCGCCGCTCGCACCGCCTCGAGACACCAGGACATCAGCGGCCCGGGCAGCACGCCCAGCGCCAGCACCGCAAAGCCGTTCACGGCCAGCGTGAAGCGCGCGCCACGGCCGGCTTCGATGGCCGATACGTCGACCGGGTCGTCGAAGTACATGACCTTGACGATGCGCAGGTAGTAGAACGCGGCCACCAGCGCGAAGATCACCGCCAGCACGGCCAGCCAGACCAGCCCGGCGTCGACGACCGCCGACAGCACAGCCAGCTTGGCATAGAAGCCGATGAAGGGCGGGATGCCGGTCAGCGAGAACATCAGCATCAGCATCATGAACGCCATCCACGGGCTGCGCAGGTTCAGCCCGCGCAGATCGGCGATCCGGTCGGCCTCGAAGCCGCGGCGCGACAGCAGCTGGATCAGACCGAAGGTGCCGAGCGTGGTCAGCACGTAGGCGATCACGTAGAACAACGACGAAGCCCAGGCGGTCGGCATTCGCGTGTCGTCGCCGTCGACGACGCCGGCGACGAAGCCCATCAGCACGAAACCGATCTGACCGACCGCCGACCAGGCCAGCATGCGCTTGAGGTTCGACTGCGAGATCGCAACGATGTTGCCGATCGCAAGCGAGGCAACGGCCAGCACCAGCAGCATCGGCTGCCAGTCGGCCCAGACGCCGGGCAGGCCTTCGGCCAGCAGGCGGAACGCCATCGCGAAGGTGGCGAATTTGGGCGCGCCACCGATCAGCAGCGTCGTCGACGTGGGCGCCCCCTGGTAGACGTCGGGTGCCCACATGTGGAAAGGCACGGCGCTGAACTTGAAGGCGAGGCCGGCGACGATGAACACGACGCCGAACGAGAAGACCATCGTGTTGACCGAACCGGCGTCGAAGCGCTGCGCGATCTCGCCGAGGTCGAGGCTGCCGGCGCCGCCATAGATCATCGACATCCCGTAGAGCAGGAAGCCGGAGGCCAGCGCACCCAGCACGAAGTACTTCATCGCCGCTTCGGTCGCTCGGTTGTCTTCGCGTCGCAGCGCGACCAGCGCGTACAGCGACAGCGACATCAGCTCGAGGCCGAGGTAGATCAGCAGCAGGTTGTTGGCCGAGATCATCACCATCTGGCCGAGCAGCGACAGCAGCGCGAGCGAATTGAACTCGCCACCGGGCATGTCGCGCTGTTCGCCGTAACGCCCTGCATAGATCAGCGTGACGCCGATCGCGATGACCGAGCACAGCTTGAGCAGGCGCGACAACTGATCGACGACGAACATGCCGTCGAACGCGTACTGCGTCTGCGCACCGATCTGAGCGAGCAGCGCAGCCGCCGGGAACAGCAGCGCGATCAGCGCGAGCGCCTGCGACGAAGGGCGCGATTCGGGCTTGACGAGTGCCTCGTAGAGCAGGAAGACGCAGGTGGCCGTGAGCAGGAGGATCTCCGGCAATGCCGCCTGCAGGTTGAGCAATTCGACGTTCATCTGGTTGGTCCGCGAGCGCGCCGCTTACTTGATCTTGGAGACCGACACGTGCTCGAGCAGCGCGCCGATCGATACATCGGTCATGTCGGTGACCGGCCGCGGGTATACGCCCATCCCCAGCACCATCACGGCCATCGCCACGAGGATCCAGAATTCGCGGCTGCTGAGGTCCTGCATCTTCGCGACGTTCTCGTTGGCGATCGGGCCGAAGATCACGCGCTTGTACATCCACAGCGAGTAGCCGGCGCCCCAGATCAGGGCCGAAGCGGTGATCAGGCCGATCCAGAAGTTGTACTGGACCGCACCGAGGATCACGAGGAATTCGCCGATGAAGCCCGAGGTTGCCGGCAAGCCGGCGTTGGCCATCGAGAACAGCATGAACAGCGCGGCGAACTTGGGCATCGTGTTCACGACCCCGCCGTAGTCGGCGATGTTGCGCGAGTGCACGCGGTCGTACATGACGCCGATGCAAAGGAACATCGCGCCGGAGACGAAACCGTGCGAGATCATCTGCATCAGCGCGCCCTGCATGCCGATCTGGTTGAAGATGAAGAAGCCCAGCGTGACGAAGCCCATGTGGGCGACCGACGAATAGGCGACCAGCTTCTTCATGTCGGGCTGGATCAGCGCGACGAGACCGATGTAGACGACGGCCACCAGCGACAACACGATCATGAAGCCGGCAAGCTCGTGGCTCGCGTCGGGGGCGATCGGCAGCGAGAAGCGCAGGAAGCCGTAGCAGCCGAGCTTCAGCATGATTGCGGCCAGCACGACCGAGCCCCCGGTCGGCGCCTCGACGTGCGCATCGGGCAGCCAGGTATGCACCGGCCACATCGGCACCTTGACCGCGAAGGCGAGCAGGAAGCCGACGAACAGCAGGATCTGTGCGTCGAGCGGCAGCGGCAGGCGGTGCCAGTCGAGGATCGCGAACGAGCCCGATTCGATGTACAGCCAGATGATCGCGACCAGCGTCAGCAGCGAGCCGGCCAGCGTGTACAGGAAGAACTTGAACGCCGCGTAGACGCGGTTCGGGCCGCCCCAGACGCCGATGATCACGTACATCGGAATCAGCGTGGCCTCGAAGAACACGTAGAACAGCAGGCCGTCGAGCGCGCAGAACACGCCGATCATCAGGCCCGACAGGATCAGGAACGAGGCCATGTACTGGGCGACCCGCTCGGTGATCGAGACCCAGCCGGCGATCACGGTGATCACCGTGATGAACGCGGTCAGCAGCACCAGCCAGACCGACAGCCCGTCGACGCCGAGGTGGTAGTTGACCGCCAGCGCCGGGATCCATGGCCGCATCTCGACGAACTGCATCGCCGCGGTGCTGCGATCGAAGTCGAAGAACAGCGGCAGCGTGACGAGAAAGCCCAGCACGGCACCGAGCAGTGCAACGCCGCGCACCGACGACGCCTGGCTGTCTTTGCCCATGGCGAGGAGCACGAGCCCGAACAGGATCGGAATCCAGATTGCGGCGCTCAGGATCGGAAAGGAACTCATCTTGATCGCTGTTCTTGTTGCGTTGGGCCGGTGTCGCTTCGGCCGGTCAGCCGCGAAGCAGCGGCCACACGACGAACAGCAGCAGCAGGGCCACGCCGCCGATCATCGTGATCGTGTAGTTGTTGAGCCGACCGGTCTGCCACAGGCGCAGCACGCCGGAGAACCAGCCGACCAGCCGGGCGCTGCCGTTGATCGCGACGCCGTCGATCAGGCCGCGATCGCCGATCTTCCAGAGCCCGCGGCCGAACAGGCGCGCACCGCCGGCGAAGACGACGTCGTTGATGCGATCGAGGTAGTACTTGTTGTCGAGCAGCCGGTACAGCGGTCCGGCCGCCGACTTGACCGCCCTTGGCAGCGCCGGGTTGACCATGTAGCAATACCAGGCCGCGACGGTGCCGGCCACCGCCAGCCAGAACACCGGCGTGACGATCGCGTGCGTGCCCATCGCGAACCAGCCGTGGAAGTGCGAGGCCAGCTCGGCCATCGCCGGATGGCGCGTGGAGTCGACGTGGATCACGTTGTCGAAGAAGCCGCCGAACAGCATCGGCCCGACCGTGAACAGGCCGATGATCGCCGACGGGATCGCCAGCAGCACCAGCGGCACCGTGACGACGCCCGGCGATTCGTGCGGCTTGTCGCCGGCCTTCAGCCCGTGGTGATGCGCTTCATCCCCGGGTTCGTCGTGGCTCGTCTGGTCGTCGCCGGCCATGCCGAACTCGTGTCCGGCCGTGCCCCAGCGCTCCTTGCCGTGGAAGACCAGGAAATAGACGCGGAACGAATAGAAGGCGGTGACGAAGACGCCGGCCAGCACGGCCCAGTAGGCGAGCTGGGCGCCCGGCACGTTGGCGAAGCGCGCACCCTCGATGATCAGGTCCTTCGAGTAGAAGCCCGAGAAGAACGGCGTGCCGATCAGCGCCAGCGTGCCGATCAGGAACGTGATCCAGGTGACCGGCATGTACTTGCGCAGGCCGCCCATGTTGCGGATGTCCTGGTCGTGGTGCATGCCGATGATGACCGAGCCGGCAGCCAGGAACAGCAGCGCCTTGAAGAACGCGTGCGTCATCAGATGGAAGATCGCCACGCTGTAGACCGAAGCGCCGAGCGCCACGGTCATGTAGCCGAGCTGCGACAGCGTGGAATAGGCGATGACGCGCTTGATGTCGTTCTGGACGATGCCGAGCAGGCCCATGAAGAAGGCCGTGATCGCGCCGATCACGATGACGAATCCGAGCGCCGTGTCGGACAGCTCGAACAGCGGCGACATCCGCGCAACCATGAAGATGCCGGCGGTCACCATGGTGGCCGCGTGGATCAGCGCCGAGATCGGCGTCGGGCCTTCCATCGAGTCGGGCAGCCAGACGTGCAGCGGGAACTGCGCAGACTTGCCCATCGCGCCGATGAACAGGCAGATGCAGGTGACCGTCATCAGCAGCCACGGCGAGCCGGGGATCAGCTCGACCGTGCGCGAGGCCTGCGCGGGCGCAGCGGCGAAGGCCGTGCCGTAGTCGAGCGTGCCGAGGTAGGCGAGGATCAGGCCGATGCCGATCACGAAGCCGAAGTCGCCGACCCGGTTGACCATGAAGGCCTTCAGGTTCGCGTAGATGGCCGTGGGCCGCGTGTACCAGAAGCCGATCAGCAGGTAGGACACCAGGCCCACCGCTTCCCAGCCGAAGAACAGCTGCAGGAAGTTGTTCGCCATCACCAGCATCATCATCGAGAAGGTGAACAGCGAGATGTACGAGAAGAAGCGCTGATAGCCGGGATCGTCGGCCATGTAGCCGATCGTGTAGATGTGCACCATCAGCGACACCGAGGTCACCACGCACATCATCGTGGCGGTCAGCGTGTCGATCAGGAAGCCGATCTCGAGGTTCAGCCCGCCGATCGAGGCCCAGGTGTACAGGCTGCCGTCGAAGGTATTGCCCTGCAGCACGTCGAACAGCGTGTACAGCGAAGCGGCGAACGAGATGGCGACGCCGGCGATCGTGACCGTGTGCGCGCCGGCGCGACCGACCGTGCGGCCGAACAGGCCGGCGACGATGGCACCGACGAGCGGGGCGAAGGCTGCGAGCAGATAGGCGGTCTTCATGTCTCAGCCCTTCAGGCTGTCGATGGCCTCGGCATCGACGGTATCGAAATTGCGGAACAGCACCACCAGGATGGCCAGACCGATCGCCGATTCCGCCGCCGCCACCGTGAGGATGAAGAAGACGAAGATCTGTCCGGCCGCGTCGCCGAGGAAGTGCGAGAACGCGACGAAGTTCAGGTTGACGGCCAGCAGCATCAGCTCGATGGACATCAGCATGATGATCACGTTGCGCCTGTTCATGAACAGGCCGATCACGCTGATCGCGAACAGCACCGCGCCGAGGATCAGGTAGTGGGCGAGCGTCAGCGTCATTCCTTGCTCCCGGCGCGCGGCTGCGCGGGCATCTTGACCAGGCGCACGCGATCGGCGGCGCGCGTGCGGACGGCAGCCGACAGGTCGGTGTAGCGCACGTCCTTGCGGCGACGAAGCGTCAGCGCGATCGCGGCGACGATCGCCACCAGCAGGATCACGGCCGCGACCTCGAAGGCCAGTACGTAGTCGGTGTACAGCAGCGCGCCGAGCGCTTCGGTATTGCTGTAGTCGGCCGGCAGCGCCGGTGCGTCGGCCGCGCTGATGCCGCCGAAGGACAGGATCAGCACGGCGGCCAGTTCGAGCACGATCAGCACGCCGACGATCAGCGCCACCGGCAGGCTGCGCCAGAAACCCTGGCGCACGCTGTCGAGGTTGATGTCGAGCATCATGACGACGAACAGGAACAGCACCATCACCGCGCCGACGTAGACGAGCACCAGCACGATGGCGAGGAACTCGGCCTTCAGCAGCATCCAGATGCAGGCGGTGGAGACGAAGGTCAACACGAGGAACAGCGCCGAATGCACCGGGTTGCGCGCGGTGATCACGCGCAGCGCAGAGAACACCGTGATCAGCGCGAATGCGTAGAACAGGAAGGTCGTGGCTTGCATGGTCTTGTTGTTCGATGCGCGGCTCAGCGGTAGCGCGCGTCGACCTCCCGGTTGGCGGCGATTTCCTTTTCGTAACGGTCGCCGATCGCCAGGAGCATCTCCTTGGTGAAGTACAGGTCGCCGCGCTTCTCGCCGTGATACTCGTGGATGTGCGTCTCCACGATCGAGTCGACGGGGCAGCTCTCCTCGCAGAAGCCGCAGAAGATGCACTTGGTCAGGTCGATGTCGTAGCGCGTGGTGCGACGCGTGCCGTCTTCGCGCTCCGCCGACTCGATCGAGATCGCCAGCGCCGGACAGACCGCTTCGCACAGCTTGCAGGCGATGCAGCGTTCCTCGCCGTTCGGATAGCGACGCAGCGCGTGCAGCCCGCGAAAACGCGGCGACATCGGCGTCTTCTCTTCCGGGTAGAGCAGCGTGACCTTGCGCGCGAAGAAGTAGCGCCCGGTGAGCCTGAGCCCCTCGAGCATTTCCTTGAGCATGAAGCTCGAGAAGAAATTCCTGACCGCTTCCATATCCGTTATCCGTTGCCGGTTACTGCCAGATGTTCCACGGCGTCTGTATCCAGATCGCGATCACCACGAGCCAGACCAGCGTGACCGGAATGAAGATCTTCCAGCCCAGCCGCATGATCTGGTCGTAGCGGTAGCGCGGGAACGACGCGCGGAACCAGATGAACAGCGACACCACGAAGAAGGTCTTGATGCCGAGCCACAGCCAGCCCGGGATCCAGTTGAAGATGATCGAGTCGATCGGCGGCAGCCAGCCGCCCAGGAACATGATCGCCGCGAGCGCCGACAGCAGGATCATGTTCGCGTATTCGGCCAGGAAGAAGACCGCGAAGCCCATGCCCGAGTACTCGACCATGTGCCCGGCGACGATCTCCGATTCGCCTTCGACGACGTCGAACGGATGGCGGTTCGTTTCGGCCACCGACGAGATCACGTAGACGACGAACACCGGCAGCAGCGGCAGCCAGTTCCACGACAGGAAGCTGATGCCGCGGTCGGCGAAAGTGCCGCGGTCCTGCGCCAGCACGATCTCGCTCATGTTCATGCTGCCCGAAACCATCAGCACGATCACCAGCACGAATCCGATCGCCAGTTCGTAGGACACCATCTGCGCGGCGGCTCGCATTGCGCCGAGGAACGCGTATTTCGAGTTGGTCGCCCAGCCGGCGATGATGACGCCGTAGACCTCCATCGACGTGATCGCCAGCAGCAGCAGCAGCCCGGCGTTGACGTTGGCCAGCGCGATCTCGGGGCCGAAGGGGATCACGGCCCAGGCCGCCATCGCCGGCATGATCGTCATGATCGGACCGAGCACGTACAGGCCGGGGCTGGCCTGCGACGGGACGATGACCTCCTTGAACATCAGCTTGAACGCGTCGGCGATCGGCTGCAGCCACCCTTTCGGGCCGACGCGGTTCGGGCCGAGCCGCGCGTGCATGTAGCCGATCATCTTGCGTTCCCAGTATGTGAGGTACGCGACGCAGCCCATCAGCGGCAGCACGAGCAGAACGATCTTGACCAGGTTCCACACGACCGGCCAGGCGCCGCCCAGGGTGCCCTCGCCCCAGGTGGTCAGGTCGTCGATCCAGTTGTCCATGTTCGTGTTCTTCGTCAGCGTTTCATCTGGGGTTCGCGCGCCGCTCAGGCGCGGGCGATGCGGACGGTGCCGCTCATGGCGCCGAGCCCGGAGGTCGACGGGTGTCCGGCAGCGAGCCGCAGCACGCCGTCGGCGACCGCAGGATCGACGGCCAGCTCGACCAGCGCCTCGCCGCCGCCGGCACTCATCGCGACGCGCACCTTGTCGCCGGCCTGCAGCCCGAGCCGCTCGAGCGTGCCGGCATTGACGCGCGCCGTCGGCTGGGCCGCATCGCGCGTGCGCTGCAGGCTGGGTGCGCGCCGCACGAGCGGATCGACCGCGTAGATCGGCACGTCGGCCAGGCGCTCGAGTTCGACGATTCCGGCGGCCTGTCCGGCGGCCGCTTGCCGGCCGTCGTTCGCCCGGTCGGCGTCGGCAGTCGCCCGGTCGCCATCGGCAACGGCGCCCGCGACACGGTTGTCGAGCCTGGCCGCGATGTCCTCAGGAAGCGCTTGCGCGCGCACCGCCTCGGCGCTGTCCTGGTCGAAACCGGGCAGCTCGAGCAGGTTGCCGAGCACGCGCAATACCTTCCAGCCGGGCCGGCACTCGCCAGCCGGCCGCACGACGCCGTTGAAGCTCTGAGCACGGCCCTCCATGTTCACGAAAGTGCCGGCCGTCTCGGTGAACGGTGCGATCGGCAGCAGGCAGTCGGCCAGTTCGAGCAGTTCGAGACGCCGCTCATAGACCTCCGCAGGGGAAGC
>CALLYQ010000103.1 GCA_937858875.1 uncultured Lautropia sp.
CACCGGGTCGGCGACACCCACCGACGGTCAGATGGCGCGGCCGTCGGGCAGCGCTTCGGCGAGCTTCCAGCGGCGCCCGCTCGGATCGAAGCGGCGTCCTTCGCCGGCGGCGAGCACCAGCGCGGTCAAGGCCGGGGCCTGCGAGACGGCGTCCGGTGCGGCCGACGCCGTCACCGCATCCAACGCGAAAGCCGGGGACTCGACGCTCACCGGGGTTCTCGGCCGCGGCCGCCTTGCGCATGCAGCGATACCGTCCGAGTCGCCGCCCGCTCGGCTGATTGCCGACGCGCCTGCGCTTCGGCCTGCGCCTGCTGCGCGACCTCGGCGCGCAGCCGCGCGACGGTCGCCGACAGCTCGGGCCAGGGTGCCTTGTCCGGTGCGTAACGCTGACGCATCCAGGCCGCGAGCCCGGTGATCTGAACGTCGTCGAGACTGTCCGCGAATGCAGGCATGAAGCCGAGCTCGCGCGTAGCCGGCTCTCGAATCCCTTCGAGGATCACGCGCAGCAGGTTGTCCGGCCGGTCGCTGTGCAGCTTGCTGGCCAGCGCCAGCGGCACGTTGCGGCCGATCTGCACCGGGCCGTCGCCGTCATGGTGGCAGGCGCCGCAAGCAGCCTCGAACTGGCGCTGCGCGGCGCCGGTCAGCCGCGGCGCCTGTTCGCGCGCCCTGGCGACGACGGCGGCAGCCGTCTCGTCCGCCTGCCGTGCTGCAAGCGGCGTCGCGCCGATGGGCGTCGCGCCGATGGGCGTCGCGAACGAAGCCAGATAGTGGGCCATCGCGCGCACGTCGGCCTCGGGCAGCTCGGCCAGTTGCTGGACGACCGGCGCCATCGGCCCGGCGACGGTGCCGTGTCTCGCCGTATGGCCCATCCGCAGGTAGCTGAACAACTCGTCTTCGGTCCACGGCACCGGTGCGTGCGTGAGCGCGGTCAGCGCCGGCGCTTCCCAGGCTTCGACCATCGCCCCGGCGAGCCAGGCGGCGCCGCCCTTCTCGGCGCCGAGCGCGTTGCGCGGCGTATGACAGGCGCCGCAGTGGCCGACGCCGTTGACCAGGTACTCGCCGCGGTTCCACTGGCCCGAGCGCGCCGGATCAGGCGCGACCGGACCGGGATCCAGGTACAGCGCGTTCCAGATCGCCATCAGCGGCCGGATCCGAAACGGAAACGCGAGCCGGGTCTCGGGCGGTTGCGAGCGCACCGGTTCGCGCGTCATCAGCCATGCGTACAGCGCGGTCAGGTCGTCGTCGGTCAGCCTCGTGAACGAGGTATACGGAAACGCTGGGTACAGGTGGCGGCCGTCGCGCGAGATGCCTTCGCGCATCGCGCGCTGGAATGCGCTGAACGACCAGCGCCCGATGCCGGTCTCGGGATCGGGCGTGAGGTTCGTCGTGTAGACGGTGCCGAACGGCGTCTCCATCGCGCGCCCGCCGGCGTTCGGCACGCCGCCCGGCGCGGTGTGGCAGACGACACAGTCGCCGGCAGCCGCGATCTGCCGGCCCCGTTCGAGGACCTCGGCGCGGTAGATCGATCCGGACACCTCGACCGGCGCGATGCCGGGTCGCGATCCGAACGCGGCGCCGGCCAGGCCGGCGGCAGCAGCGAGCAGCGCGCCGACAGTCGCCCAGCGGCGGCGGCGCCGGCGCGGCGCTGCGTCCGATCCGTCCGTTCCGCCGGGCACGGATGACCCGCCCCGCGAGCCGGCCCCTCTTCGACCCCCCGGCCCCGACGGCATCGACGGCGGCGACCCGGCTCCCGACGCCGCGGGCGGCGCGATCGCAGCGCGCACGAGCTCGGGCGTGAACGGCGGCTGACGGAAGCGGACGCCGGTGGCATCGAAGATCGCGTTGGCGATCGCCGCCGTGCCGGGCACCGACGAGGACTCGCCGACGCCCTGCGGCGGCTGGTCGGGCCGCGGAATCGTCACGACCTCGATGACCGGCACTTCGCGAAAGCTCAGGATCGGGTAACTGCCCCATTCACGGCTTGCGACCAGGTTCGTCTGCGGATCGACGCGCACGCTCTCCTTCAGCGCGCGGCTCGTCGTCTGCACGACGTTGCCGTGGATCTGGTGACGCACGCCGGCCGGGTTGATCAGCAGGCCGGCATCATGCCCGACGACGACGCGGCTGACGTGCACGGCGCCGGTGACCCGGTTGACCTCGACGTCGGCGACCCAGGCCGACCAGGCCGCGCCGAAGCCCGGAAACCTGCTGTGGATGTAGCGTGCGTAGGCGAAGCCCTGCCCCTTCAGCAGCTCGCCGTCGGCCGGCTGCTGTTGCGGCCGCGTGTGTTCGATCCAGCCGGCGCGCTCGGCCGTGGCCCGGACCAGCTCGACCGCGCGCGGATCGTCGAGCAGGCGCAGGCGGAACTCGACCGGATCGACAGCGGCCTGCGTGGCCAGCTCGTCGACGTACGACTCGTGCGCGAACGAGTTCGGCAGCGCCGAGACGCCGCGCAGCCACGACGCGCGCAGGATCGGCGCCATGTCGTTGACCCTGACGCGCAGGTTCTCGTAGCGGTACGGCGGCACCGAAGTCCGGTCGCCCATCTCGTAGGCGATCGCTCGCGCGGCGACGGCCCCGGTCAGCAGCAGCGCGAGCGTCACGGCGCCGTTCGACGGATACGAGGTCGTGAAGTCGTAGCCGGCGACCGATCCGTCTTCGTCCAGGCCGCCGTCGATTTCCATCAGTTGCGCGGCGCCCTTCGGCTCCCACAGGTGCTCCTGCTCGCGCGTGAGCTGCACGCGCACCGGGCGCCCGACCGCACGCGACAGCAATGCCGCGTCGGCCGCGACGTCGTCGGCGCAGTTGCGCCCGTAGCAGCCCGAGGCCTCCATCCGCACGACTTCGATCGCCGTGTCAGGCAGCCCGGTCAGCAGCGCCAGGTCGGCGCGCAGCGCGTGCGGATACTGGGAGCCGGCCCAGACCGTCAGCGCATCGCCACGCCAGTCGGCCAGCGCGCACGATGGGCCGATCGACGCATGCATCTGGTAGGGCCAGACGTAGCTGCGCTTCAGGCGCGAAGCAGCGCCGGCCAGCGCCGCTTCGACGTCGCCCTGATCGGCCACGACGCGCGTCGTCGACGGGTTGTCGCGGATCGCCTGCGCAATGTCGTCGAGCGGCGGCAGGCGCGGCACGGGCTTCCAGCTCAGCCGCAGCTCGCGCATCGCCTGCTCGGCGAGCTCCTCGCGTTCGGCGACGATGCCGACG
>CALLYQ010000104.1 GCA_937858875.1 uncultured Lautropia sp.
GCTGCGGCGGCCGTTCCCTGAGCCCCCGTACGTACAGCAGGATGGACGCGAAGGCCAGCACCGACAGCAGCGTTTCGACCCCGGCCAGCGCGGCGCTGAGGCCGGTGTCGGAGGTCGCGCGCACGGCGCCTTCGACGAAATACAGAAGGATCAGCATCGACCACCACTGGTAGGCCCGCAGCCGGCCGGCGGCGATGGCCGGCACTGCGATCGCCAGCGGCACGACCTTCAGCGCCATCAGCCAGGCACCGGGGCGCAGCGGCGCGAGCCAGGTCTCCCAGGCGATGCCGAGCACGATCAGCGAGACGAAGCAGGCGAGCGCCATCAGGCGCGAGGCGTCGGTGGACATCGGTCAGAATTATAAGGATGGTAGGGGGCTGCGATGAGCACCGAAGTGCCGTTGTCGAAGGGCCTGGCGAACCTGCTGCGCGCAATGCGCGAGCAGTCGGGCGCGCTGCATCTGTCGCAGGCTGCCGGCAGCCTCTCTTTCCTGTCGCTGATCGCGATCGTTCCGATGTTCTCGATTGCGTTCGCGGTGCTGGCCGCGCTGCCGGTCTTCGGACGCATGCGCGACGGCCTGCATCGCTTCCTCGACGGAAACCTGTTTCCCGCCGCCTTCAGCGAAACGCTGCTCAGCCACGTCGAACAGTTCGCCTCGGCGGCCGGCGAATTGTCCCTGCTGGGCGCCGCGGCTTTCTTCGTGACGGCCTTCACGGCGCTGCTGGTCGTGGAGGACACGCTGAACCGGATCTGGTGCGTCGATCGGCGTCGCCCGCTTACGCTGCGCCTGACGCTGTACTGGACACTGCTGACGCTCGGCCCGCTGGTGCTCGCAACGAGCCTGGCCGTCAACGGCATGCTGATGACGAGCCTGCTGCGAGGCGACACCGGCGAACTGGGCAGCCTGTGGGTGCTGATGCTCCCGGGGGTGCTCACGCTGGCCGCCGTGACGCTGCTGTTCCGGCTGATGCCGTCGACACCGGTTCGCTGGCGCGATGCGGCGGCCGGCGCGTTGCTGGCCACGCTGCTGCTCGAACTGCTGCGCCGGGTCGTCGGGCTGTACATCGCGCAGTTGCCGACCTATACGGTCGTCTACGGCGCGTTCGCAGCCTTGCCGCTGTTCCTGCTGTGGCTGTTCCTCGGCTGGATGGCGCTGCTGACCGGCGCGCTGCTGGCTGCAAACCTGCGCTGGTGGCGCCAGCCGGTCGAGCTGAGCGTCGAGCGCACGCAGGCCGATCGCTTCGACGATGCGCGCGCGCTGCTCGCGACGATGGCCGAAGAGCTGGGCCCGGCGACGAATGCGGTGCTCGGTGCCCAGCGCACGGAGCGGCTGTTCGATCACGATCCGCTGCGTGCCGCCGAAACGGCCGCGTTGCTGGCTTCGCTCGGTTACCTGACGCGCTACGTGCGAGTCGGAGACCCTGCAACGCCGCATGCGCTTTCGGGACCGCGCCGCTTCGCGCTGATCCGCCGGCTGCTCTCGCGTCGCGGCGCCGGCAGCGTCGCAGTCGACGAAACGCTGTACGAGGCGCCGGTCTGGTCGGAGCGCTGGGGCTGGGCCGGCGAGCCGCAGAGGATGAGCCTGCGTCCGCTGTTCGATGCGATCTGGCAGCCGCCGCAGGCGGGCTCGGGCGACAGCTTCCCGGCCGCCTTCCTGGACCTGCCGCTGGTGCCGGACCGCGCTTGCGTCAGGCAGCCCGTTTCAGCGGCGTCGCAAGGAACGACTTCAGCGCATTGAGCACGGCCGCCGGCTGCTCGGTCATCAGCGCGTGTCCGCAGTCCGGGATCTCGGCGACGGCCGGGGGCGGCAGCGAGCGGGCGGCCAGCGCGGCCGCGCAGCGCTCGATCAGCGGGCGTGCCGCACGCGGCGGCGTCATCAGGTCGCGCCGGCCGAGCACGAAGAGCGCCGGGCAGGCGAGCGCGTCGGCGGCGGCGTCGCCGGCCGAATAGGCATTGCAGGCGGCGAAGTCGTTGAGCAGCACGCCGGGCTTCTGGCGCTGCATCAGCCGCAGGTTCTGATGCCAGATCGAGAAGCCGGGAGCGGGACTGGCCGGGCTGTTGTCGACCTGCCAGTGCGACCAGCGGTTGATCATCTCGAAAGCGCGCTGCTCGTCGTCGCGGGCGGCCGATAGCAGCGCGTCGGACACCGCCATCGGGTAGACGCTGCCGACCAGCGCGATCCGCTCGACGCGTGCCGGTGCGCGCGCGGCGGCTTCGAGCGCGATCAGCGAGCCCATGCTGTGACCGACGATGGTGGCTTCCGAAGCGCCGGCCGCGGTCAGCGCCGCCAGTACCCAGTCGGCCATCTGCTCGACCGTCGCCAGCGGTGCGCCGGCGCTTCGGCCGTGCCCGGGCAGGTCGAAGGCGAGCACCGCGTAGCCGTGGTGCGCGAGATAGCGCGTCTGCAGGATCCAGACGCTGTGGTCGTGCTGCGCCCCGTGCACGAAGGCGAGCACCGGCAGCGATGGATCGAAAGGGCGTCCGCCCGTGTACGCATAGGCGCGCTGCCCGTTGACGTCGAGCCACATCGGAATTCGATCTCCTGGTTCGGAAAGAGACAGCGGATCGCTCAGCCGGGGGCGCCCAGCCTGCTAGCCCTTCTGGGCCGAGCGCAAGGCCGCCTTCAGGTCGCCGATCAGATCGTCGGCGTCTTCGAGGCCGACCGACAGGCGCAGCGTGCCCGGTCCGATGCCGGCAGCGGCCAGTGCCTGTTCGTCCATCCGGAAATGCGTCGTCGACGCCGGATGGATGACCAGCGAGCGCGCGTCGCCGACGTTGGCCAGGTGCGAGAAGATCCGCAGCGACTCGACGAAGCGGCGTCCGGCGGCGCGGTCGCCCTTCAGGTCGAAGCCGATGACGGCGCCGCAGCCGCGCGGCATCAGTTGCCTGGCGAGCGCGTGGTCGGGATGGCTGTCGAGCCCCGGGTAGGCGACCCGCTCGACCATCGGATGCTCGACGAGGAAGCGCGCTACCAGCTCCGCGTTGGCGACGTGCCGGGCCATGCGCAGCGGCAGCGTCTCGATCCCCTGCAGGATCTGGAACGCGTTCATCGGGCTCAGGCAGGCGCCGAAATCGCGCAGCCCCTCCCGCCGCGCGCGCAGCAGGAACGGTGCGACCGTGGACTCCTCGGAAAACACCATGCCGTGGAAGCCCTCGTAGGGCTCGGTCAACTCCGGGAACTTGCCGCTGGCGTCCCAGTCGAAGCGGCCCGAATCCACCAGCAGCCCGCCGACGACGGTGCCGTGGCCGCACAGGAACTTGGTCGCCGAGTGGTAGACGAGGTCGGCGCCGTGCTCGAACGGACGGATCAGGTACGGGGTCGAAAAGGTCGCGTCGACGAGCAGCGGCACCTGGTGGCCGTGCGCGATCTCGGCAATCTTCGGGATGTCGAGCACGTCGAGCCCCGGGTTGCCGAGCGTCTCGCCCATCAGCAGCCGTGTGTTCGGGCGCAGCGCCGCGCGCCATTCGTCGAGATTGCGCGGGTCGACGAAAGTGGTTTCGACCCCGAAGCGGCGCAGCGTGTAGTGCAGCAGGTTGTGCGAGCCGCCGTACAGTGCGCGCG
>CALLYQ010000105.1 GCA_937858875.1 uncultured Lautropia sp.
GGCATCGATCCGGGCGGGTCGGCGCAGGCGGTGGCGGCCGGTGTCGCCGAGGCGAATCGCCGCCTTCAGCGCGCCGGCTGGCCGCTCGTCGGACGGCTGCACTTGATCGAGCTGTACCTGGATCGTGCGACCGAGGCGCACCGTGCACTGACGATGCTGGCCGAATCTCGGCCCGGCGAATTCTCGATCGGGCCGACGATCGAAACCGGCACCGGGCCGCATCGGGCGCCGCCGGAAGGCAATTACCGAGGCGCCGGCTACGATTTCGTCACCGCGGTCGAGCGCGGCGATTCCCGCGGTTTGCCGCTGATCGAATACACGCTCGACACCCGGCGCGCGCGCAGCGAGGTGCGAGGCTCGGCGCCGCAGCCGCGGCTCGTCGATCGCCTGCTGGCGGTTGCTGCCGGCAGCGCGACGCTCGACGAGCAGACCGGACGCAGCCTGTTCCAGTTGCTGGTACCGGTCGAGCTGCGTCCTTTCCTGTCGGGCTCGACGGCCGTCGTGCTGCAGCTCGACCCGCGCACGGCGCGTTATCCGTGGGAGTTGCTCGACACGCCCGACGGCGCCGAAGAGGAACCCTGGGCCGTGCGCACAAAGCTGATTCGCAAGCTGCGCACCGAGGTATTCCGCGAATACCCGGTCGCGGCCGGCAGCGATGGCGGCGTGCTCGTGGTCGGCGAGCCGCAATGCGATCACACCCGATTCGCCGAACTGCCGGCCGCTCGCGCCGAAGCCGAGGCGGTCGCCGCGATCTTCGGCGTGCAGCCATTGCTCGGACCGGATGCCCTGGCCACCGTCAACGCACTGCTCTGCGGGCCGTTGCGCATCCTGCACATCGCCGGACATGGCGAGCATCACGACGACGGCAGCGGCGGCGTAATCCTTTCGGGTGGCGCCGTGCTCGGTCCGCGCGAAATGGCTGCGATGGATCGGGTACCCGAACTGGTGTTCATCAATTGCTGCTTCACCGGCCAGGTGAAACCGGAATCCGGTGTCAAGGCCAATGCGCTCGGCGTACGGCGCCTGCCATTCGCCGCCAGTCTCGCCGAGCAACTGATCCGCAACGGCGTACGCTGCGTGGTCGCCGCCGGATGGGCCGTCGAAGACACGGCAGCCAAGGTCTTCGCGCAGACCTTCTACGAACGGCTGCGGCAGGGCGAGCGCTTCGTCGATGCGGTCGGCGCGGCACGCCGGGCGGCCTGGCTGCAGAACCGCGGCGGCAACACCTGGGCCGCCTACCAGTGCTACGGCGATCCCGACTGGCGCTATGAGGCGGCGCCGGAGGGCCGCCCCCGGGCAGCCGAGCTGCCGTCGGTCGTATCGGCGCCGGCGCTGGCGCGGCTGCTGGAGTCGGAGGCCATCGGCGCCAGGTACGAGGATCCGCCGGGCGCTGCGGGCGTCGAATCGCGACGGCAGCGGCTCGAACGTATCCGCGCGCTGGAGGCCCGCCATGCCGGCACCTGGGGCGGCGTCGGGGCAGTCGCCGAGGCCTTCGGTCTTGCTTATGCGCAGAGCGGCGACGGACAGGCAGCGATGCGGTGGTATCGGGCAGCGGTAACGGCTGCCGACGGCAGCGCCTCGCTCGCCGCCGTCGAGCAACTGCTCAACCTGATTGTGCGCGAAGCGCAGAAGAGCGGCGACGCCGAGGACCTGATCAAGGAGGCGGTCGCGCAGCTCGAGCGCTTGATCGCACTCGGTGCGACCGTCGAGCGATACGCGCTGCTCGGCTCGGCGTGGAAGCGGCTCGCGATGATCTCGGCAGGCGAGGCAGGTGGCCGGACGGGCGAAGTCGAAGCGCTGCAGAAGATGCTCGAAGCCTACGCCCGCGCCGAAGAGCTCGCGCGCACCAGCAGCGCGGCGAACCTTTACTATCCGGCGCTGAACCGGCTCGCCGCCGAGCTGCGGCTTGCTTTCCTGCAAGGCGGCTTGCCCGCGCTCGACGATTCGCGACTGGTGCAGGCGCGCGAGTCACTGGCCCTCCAGGCCAGGCAGGCGCCCGATTTCTGGTCGGTCGCCGCACAAGCGGAGCTTCCGCTGCTCGAAGCGCTGGTTGCCGGACGGCTTGCCGACGCGCTGCCGGCCATCGAAGCGGCATGGGCCGACCTGAACGCGCGCGTGCCTGCGCCGCGCTTCTGGGACAGCGTCGAGGCGCAGGCCCGCTTCGTGTTGGCGCACTATCCGCGTGTCGAAGCCGGCCGCGAGGCGGCCGAGAAGAAGGCCGCGCAGCGGCTGCTGGAAATACTCGAGCGCTACGCTGCCTTCACGCGGGCCGCGGCCCGCAGCGCTCGCGCGCAGGCGCCGACCAGCGCAGGCCCTTCGTAGATCAGCCCGGTATAGATCTGCACGAGCGTGGCGCCGGCCTGAAGCTTGGCGCGGGCGTCGGACGGACTCATGATCCCGCCGACGCCGATGATCGGATAGCCGTCGGGCAGTCGCGCGCGCAGGTGCCGGATCACCCGGTTCGACATCTCGAACACTGGGGCGCCGGACAGCCCGCCGTTTTCCTCTGCATGGCGCAGGCCGGCCACTGCTTCGCGCGAGATCGTCGTGTTCGTGGCGATCACGCCGTCGATGCCGTGGCGCTCGAGCAGCGCGGCGATCGCGTCGATCTGCGATTCGTCGAGATCGGGCGCGATCTTGACCGCGAGCGGCACACGGCGGCCGTCGCGCGCGGCCAGCGTCTCGCGTCGCTCGGCCAGCGCGCCGAGCAGCCCGTCGAGCGCGTCGCCGCCTTGCAGTTCGCGCAGGTTCTTCGTGTTCGGCGACGAGATGTTGACCGTGACGTAGCCGGCGTGCGGGTAGACGCGCTCGAGGCACAGCAGGTAGTCGGCCGCGGCGTCCTCGATCGGCGTGGCCGCGTTCTTGCCGATGTTCAGGCCGAGCACGCCGCGCCAGCGCGAGCGTTCGACGTTGCGCACGAAGGCATCGACTCCGTCGTTGTTGAATCCCAACCGGTTGATCAGCGCGCGGGCCTGCGGCAGCCGGAACATCCGTGGCTTCGGATTGCCAGCTTGCGGCTTGGGCGTCACCGTCCCGACCTCCACGAAGCCGAAGCCCATCGCGGCGAAGGCGTCGATGTGCGCACCATTCTTGTCGAGGCCCGCCGCCAGCCCGACGCGGTTGTCGAAGCGCAGCCCCATGACCTGGACCGGATCGTCTTCCGGGCGACCGGACAGCGCGGCGAGCGCGCCGCTGCGCTCGGCATGATCGAGCGAGCGCAGTGTCAGTTCGTGTGCGCGTTCCGGGTCGAGCGCGAACAGAAAGGGGCGGGCGAACGGATAAGGATTCATGCGGAAGGAGTGGAGCCGTCGTCGTCGAAGGGCTCCCAGCGGCCGTTGACCAGCCGCTCGAGCGGACGGAAGTTCGCCTTGTAGGCCATCTTCGGACTCTGTGCGATCCAGTAGCCGAGATAAAGATAGGGCAGGCCGAGCCGGCGGCACTGGTCGATCTGCCAGAGGATGTTCCAGGTGCCGAAGCTGGCCGCCGGGTCGGGGTCGAAGAAGGTGTAGACCGAGGACAGGCCGTCGTCGAGCACGTCGATGATCGAGACCGCGCGCAGCACGTTGCCGGTGTCGCGGAACTCGACCAGGCGCGTGTTGACCTTGCTCTGCAGCAGGAACTGCGCATACTGCTCGCGGCTGTCGTGGTCCATGCCGCCGCCCGAATGCCGGCTCGACTGGTAGTGCAGGTACAGCTCGTAGTGTTCGGGTGCGAAGCCGAGCCGGGCGACCAGCGGGCGCAGTGCTGCATGCCGGTTCCACGCGCGACGCTGGCTGCGCGTGGGCGCGAAGCTGGCGGCCGGCACGCGCACCGGCACGCAGGCCTTGCAGCCGTCGCAGTGCGGGCGATAGGTGAAGATGCCGCTGCGCCGAAAGCCCGCCCGCACCAGTTCGCCGTAGACGTCGGCGTTGATCATGTGGTTGGGGGTGGCCACCTGCGAACGGGCTTGCAGCCCCTGCAGGTAGCTGCACGGATAGGGCGCCGTGGCGTAGAACTGGAGTGCCGCGAACGGCAGTTCCTTCAGGTGCGTCATGCCTCAGGAAACCCGATGCCGATCTTCCGCCAATCGGGGCCGGCCTGCCGGCTGAGCCGGGCGAGTTCGCGCGAAACCTCGCGCGCGCCCAGCGAGGCCAGGTGGCGGGTGTTCTGCTGGCAGTCTATCACGCTGAAATCGTGCCTCCGCAGCGTGTCGACGAGGGCGGCCAGCGCCACTTTCGACGCATCGGGCGCGAGCGTGAACATCGATTCGCCGAAGAACATCCGGCCGATCGACACGCCGTACAGCCCGCCGACCAGCATTTCGCGCTCGCCGTCCTGCCGCCAGATCTCGACCGAATGCGCGTGTCCGAGGCGGTGCAGCTCCAGGTAGGCAGCGAGCATCTGCTCGGTGATCCAGCTTCCGCCGTCGGGATCGTTCGCTCGCGGGCCGGCGCAGGCCCGCATCACGAGCTCGAAGGCGCGGTTCGTTTCGATTCGCCACGAGCCGTCGCGTCGTATGCGGCGGATCGTCTTCGCCAGCGAGCGATGCAGCCGGAATTCGTCGAGGTACAGCACCATCCGCGGATCGGGCGACCACCAGAGCACCGGCTGGCCGTCGGTGTACCAGGGAAAGATGCCGCTGCGATAGGCTTCGAGCAGGCGCTGCGCCGACAGGTCGGCGCCGGCTGCGAGCAGACCGCTCGGTTCGCGCCAAGCCCGCGCCGGATCGGGCAGCGGTTCGCCGACCCGAACCCAGGGCAGTGGCATGCGCATCTGCCGACTCATCGTCGTGCCTGCTCAGGCACAGCGCATCAGCTGGCGCGAGTACGCCTCGATCGGCTGCACGACGCAGGTGTCCGCGCTCGGTTGCATTGCGCGATCGCCGTGCTCGAGCGACAGCTTCATCTCGAAGCTCGCAAAGAAGCGTTCGAACAGCTCTCCGCCCTGGGTGGCCGTCGCGTAGAGGTGGTCGGTCGCCGGCTCGTGTTCGAGGACGATCGCCGCCAGCGGCTGCTGCGCGGGGCCCGACACGACGCGGGCGCCGTCGGCCGGATCGTACTGGCTGTGTTCGGCGCAGCAGTGGATGACGTCGGCGTGGCGCGATGCCGGCGAGGCCCCTGCGCGGAAATCGATGAAGCTGATCTCCCGGGTCGGATACGCGAGCTTGTGCGCGCAGATCGCCGAGAACGCCACGACCGAGCCACGGGCGCCGACGCCGCCGGCCCAGGTGTAGCTGTCCTGGTCTTCGGTCTGCAACGCGACTGCACGTCTGGTCGGACGGCCCAGGTTCAGCAGGAAGGCGGGAGTGCCGATGAACGGATAGTGGAACAGCAGCGTGCGGCGCTCCGGCACCTCCGCGGCTTTCAGCGCCTTACCCTGCGGGTCGACGAGCAGCGAGCGCGTCCAGGCGCGGGCTGCGTCTTCACTTCGGGTGCCCGATCGGCGATCCGCGCGCGCTTCGATCGAGCGCGCCAGCGCCACCGAATCGCAGGCGCCGAGCGCCGTGCAGCCGAACAGGAATCCGCGACGATGCATCGCTTGTCCTCGCTGGCGCCAATGGGTCCGGCGAATCGCCGAGGGCGCCACCTCAGCGGTTCGCGCGCCGCGCCGGATACCGAATCGCCCCGGTGTGCGTGCCGAATGCACCGCGGCGGCGATCCTCGAAGTACCAGCGCAGCGTCTGCTCGACGGTGCGAAACGCGATCTGCTCCCAGGGGATCTCGCTTTCGTCGAACAGCCTCGCCTCGAGGCTTTCGGGCCCGGGGTCGAGTTCGGGGCCGAGCATCTCGGCGCGAAAGAAGACGTGCACCTGGTGCACGTGCGGCACGTCGAGCATCGAGAACAGCTCGCCGATCTCGATCCGCGCACCTGCTTCCTCGACCGTTTCGCGGGCCGCGCCCTCTGCGGTCGTTTCGCCGTTTTCCATGAAGCCGGCCGGCAGCGTCCAGAAGCCGTAGCGCGGCTCGATCGCACGCTTGCACAGCAGCACGCGGTCGCCCCAGACCGGGATGGTTCCGAGCACCATGTTCGGATTCTGGTAGTGGATCGTGCCGCAGCTCGCGCAACTGTAGCGCGGGCGGTTGTCGCCGGGCGGAACGCCGAGCGAGACTTCATGGCCACAGAGCGAACAGAATTTCATTGAGTCGATTCGGGGATCGCCGCAGTGTAGCAGCGGGGCGGGAGGCCGCGTTCGCAGCGGCCGCGCCGGGCGCCCTAGATAAATCTGGTGAACTTCCCGGCAAGGGAATATGCTGCACCGACCAGTCCAGGCTGCATCGGAGGCGCGTCGACATGAACGGATCGATCCGACTGACCGTGGCCGCTGCGCTGCTTGTCGCTGCGGCGGCGCATGCGCCCGACGTGCGTGGGCAGGCCGCTGACGGTGCTTCTGCGCTCACACTGTTCCAGAATGTCCGCATCTTCGACGGCAAGGGCAGTTCGCTGTCGGCGCCGTCGAACGTGCTGGTCAAGGGCAACATCATCGAGCGCATCTCGACGGCGGACATCGTTGCCGAACCGGGTACGGCGGTGATCGCAGGCGGCGGGCGCACGCTGATGCCTGGCCTGATCGATGCGCACTGGCACGCGATGATGATACGGGCCAACCCGGCGCAGGCGATCGCCGGCGACGTCGGCTACAACACCCTTGCGGCCGGGGCCGAAGCGAACGATACGCTGCTGCGTGGCTTCACCACCGTTCGCGATGTCGGTGGACCGGCGTTCGGCCTCAAGCGTGCCATCGACGAGGGGCTGGTCAACGGCCCGCGCATCTACCCATCGGGCGCGGTAATCACCGTGACGAGTGGACACGGGGATTTCCGCCAGTTGTCCGAACTGCCACGAAAGATCGGCGAGCTCAGCCGCATGGAGCAGATCGGAGGTTCCATGGTGGCGGACAGCCCGGACGAGGTGCGCCTGCGTGTCCGTGAACAACTGATGCAAGGTGCCTCGCAGATCAAGCTGACCGCAGGCGGCGGCGTATCGTCCCCGTTCAGCCCGATCGACGTGTCGACCTTCACCGAGGACGAGCTTCGCGCAGCCGTCGAAGCCGCCGACAACTGGGGGACCTACGTCGCCACCCATGCCTTTACCGTAGCGGCCATCCGGCGGTCGATCGCGGCCGGAGTGAAGGTCATCGAACACGGATTTCTGACGGACGAGGAAACCGCTCGCCTGATTGCCGAAAAAGGGATCTGGTTGAGCCTGCAGCCGTTGCCCGAGGAGTTGAAGCACGGCTTTCCGGTCGGCTCGGTCCAACGGGACAAGGCCGAAGAAGTCTGGCCGGGCATCGACAGGACATACCAGCTGGCGAAGAAATACGGGATAAAGACCGCCTGGGGCACCGATGTCCTGTTCTCGCAGGCGCTTGCACAGCGCCAGGGCGCGATCCTGGCCTCGCTCGTTCGCTGGTACACGCCAGCCGAGGCCCTCGCGATGGCCACCGGAACCAATGGCGAGTTGCTGGCCTTGTCCGGCAAGCGGAATCCCTATCCCGGCAGGCTCGGGGTCGTGGAGCAGGGCGCGCTGGCGGACCTGCTGCTGGTCGATGGAAACCCGCTGGAGAACATCGACCTCGTCGCCGATCCGGCGAAGAACTTCGTCGTCATCATGAAGGACGGCAAGACGTACAAGAACACGCTCTGAGTTCGCTCTTGCGGATTTCGGCTCGGCCGGATTTCGGCTCGGCCGGATCGGCTCGGCCGGATCGGCTCGCGATACGGAGCTGCAACGGGCTGGCGGTGGATGAGTCGCCAGCCGGGGTAGTCTCCGGGGTCGGGAAGCACGCAAGAGCCCATGTCATCGAGCACCTCCATCCGAGCGCAGGTCGGGACCCTCATCGTCGCCACCAGCGCGATCCAACTCGCCATCGGCTTCTTCAACACCTTCATCGCCCTGCGCGTGGCCGTGGAGTTCGACGCGGCCCTCGCCGGCCTCGTGCTCAGCAGTTATTTCGCAGGGTTCACGGCCGGCGCGTACTTCTGCACGCGGATCATCCTGCGCTTCGGCCACATTCGGGTCTACGCGGCCTTTGCCGGCATGGTCGTTGCGGCGACCGCGGTCATGCCGGAGCTGATCGCACCGCTGCCATGGCTGGTTTCGCGCGTCGTGATCGGGTTCGGCTGCGCCGGGCTCTTCGTCACCGTCGAAAGCTGGCTGAACGCCAAGGCGGCGCCCTCGCAGCGCGGCCGTGTCTTCTCGGCCTACATGGTGGGCCTGTTCGTTGCTCTGGCGCTGGGACAGCTGCTGATCGGCCAGATCGATCTCGAGGCCGGCACGGCATTCAGCATCGTCGTCGCCCTGTTCGCCTCGGCACTGGTGCTGGTGAGCACGACCCGCGCCGAGCCGCCGCAGCCAACCGTCACCGAGTACCTGCCCTTCGGGCGGCTTTCGCGCGCCGCGCCGGTGGCGGTCGTCGGCGTCGCGTCGAGCGGACTGATCGCCGCCGCGTTCTATGCGCTGATCCCGATCTGGATGCAGGGACAGGACATCCCGAGCACCACGATCGGGCTGTTCATGCTCACGGCCGTACTCGGCGGTCTTGCCTTCCAGGTGCCGGTGGGCCGACTTTCGGATCGGTTCGATCGAAGAACGATGCTGGTCATCCTGGGCGCCGGCCTGTTCGTTGCTTCGTTCGCGCTGCTTTTCCTGTTGCCGAGCTCGCTTCGGGTGGTCCTGCCGCTGGCCGCCCTGTTCGGCGGCTTCATGTCGAGCCTCTATCCGATCTGCGTCGCCCACGCGCACGAGCGCATGCCGGCAGACCAGGTGGTTGCCGTGAGCGGCAGGCTGATCCTGGCCAACGGCATCGGTTCGGTGATCGGCCCGCTCGTCGGCATGAGCCTGATGGAGCGCTTCGGCATCGATGGCGTGTTCTACCTGATGGCTGCCGCCGCGCTGATGCTGGCCGCCTTCGCAGCTCGCCGGCGCCGGCTCACCGCGTCGCCGCCGCATCTGGACCGGACTTTCACGATCCTGACGCCGCAGCCGACTCCGCAGGCGCACGATCCCGCCGGCGCCACCGACCAGCCATGAAAACGAAAAGGGCGGAGCCGTTTCCGGTCCGCCCTTTCTTCATCCTTGGTTGCGGGGGTAGGATTTGAACCTACGACCTTCGGGTTATGAGCCCGACGAGCTGCCAGACTGCTCCACCCCGCGTCTGAGTCGAAGACTATAGCACGCTCGACACCCCCAGCGCAAACCGCTGCAGCGCGTCAAACCCGTAACGCAACCCCCCAGCCAGCGTGCAGGAAGTGTTCGATGACCAAGCGTGCCGATTCTCGTGAGTCCCGATCGGGTCAGAGGGGTCAGAGCGACCTGGAGGGCCAGAGCGACCGGGGCGGGGGCGACCCGGCCGGCGAAAGCCAGGCGCCGATCCGCATCGGTGTCGGCGGCTGGACCTACGAGGACTGGCGAGGCAGCTTCTATCCTGAAGGGCTGGTGCAGAAGCGTGAACTCGAATACGCGAGCCGCCGACTTACGTCGATCGAGATCAACGGCACCTTCTATCGTTCGCAGAAGCCCGAGAGCTTCGAGCGCTGGCGCGACGAGACGCCGCCGGGTTTCGTCTTCTCGCTGAAGGCGCCGCGCTACGCCACGCAACGGCGCGTTCTGGCAGAGGCCGGCCCGTCGATCGAGCGTTTCGTCGCCAGTGGGCTCACGCGGCTGCAAGATCGGCTCGGTCCGATCAATTGGCAGTTGCCGCCGACGACGCGATTCGATGCAGCCGACATGGCCGCGTTCCTCGAAATGCTGCCGAAATCGTTCGACGGCCTTGCCTTGCGCCACGCGATCGAGGCGCGCCACGACAGCTTCCGCGCCCCCGAATTCTTCGCACTGGCGCGTGAACATGGCGTTGCGATCGTACTGGCGGCCGACTCGAAATACCCGTGCATCGACGACACCGGCGCTCCGCCGGGCACCGGCGCCGACTTCGTCTATGCAAGGATCATGGGCACGCGCGATGACGAAGCGGCAGGCTATTCGGCGGCGGCGCTCGATGCCTGGGCGGCGCGCGCACGGCAGTGGGCGACCGGGCCAGCGGCGCGCGAGGTGTTCCTTTACGTGATCAGCGGCTTCAAGGCACGCAACCCGGCGGCTGCGATGGCCCTGATGGAGCGCCTCGGCGCAGCCCCGCCCGAGATCCGACTTACGCTCTGAGTGCGTCGGTCGAGTCTTCGTCGGCGCCGTTTTCGTCTGCCGGGTTTTCGTCGGCCGACGGCGCCCTCGCCTGGCCGGCCTGCCGCTGCCCGAAGCCCTCGAGGTGGGCGGCGAGCTCGCTGACCAGCTTCGGCAGCTCGACGTCGGCGCGGCTGACGATCTTCATCTGGCGAGTCGCCCAGGCGTCGGTGAGCGCAACGATCCGGACCTGCATCGTTCGGGCGTGGCGCAGTGCCGAGGAGCGCGGAATGACGCCGATGCCGACGCCGGCCTCGACCAGCAGGCAGATCGCCTCGAAGCTGCCCACCTGGATGCGGAATTCGAGGTTGCGGCCGATCGCGCGCGCGATCGGGGGCAGGAAGCCGGCCAGTGCGCTGCCTTCCTGCAACGAGATCTGCGCTTCGTCGAGCGTATCGAGGAAACTGGTACTCGCTGCTGCGGCGAGCCGATGTCCGAGCGGGACCACGACCACGAGCTCGTCGCTCGCGAAGTCGCGCACCGCCAGCCGGTCGGTATCGACGTTGCCGGCCACGATGCCGATGTCTGCGCGTGCCTCGTTGATGTCGATGACGATTTCCTGGCTCAGGCGCTCGTGCAGGTCGATGCTGACGTCGGGCCGGCTGGCCAGGAAGCTGGCCAGCGCTGCCGGCAAGGCGCTGGTGATCGAGGTCGTGTTCGCGAGGATGCGCACGTGGCCCTTCTGGCCGCTCGCGTAGTCCTTCAGTTCGCACTTCAGGTGATCGACCTGCTGCAGCACGCGGCGCGCCTCGTGCAGCATCGCGGTGCCGGCGGGCGTCAGTTCGACTCCGTGCGCCTTCCGGTACAGCAGCTTGGCGCCGATGTTTTCTTCGAGCTGCTTGATGCGCGTGCTCGCCGCCGCCAGCGAGATGCAGGCACGCTCGGCGCCCCGCCGGATGTTGGATTCCTCGGCGACGAAAACGAACAGTCGCAGGTCGAACAGGTCGAAATGCATGGTCGGAACAGCAAAAACGGCTCGCCCACGGCCACCGCGCCGGGCCATTATCGCCCGTGCGTCCGCTCTCCGCAGCCCGTGCCGAAACGGGGGTTCGCCAATCGCTGATTGCAGCTGTCACCGCTAGCGCCGATCCTATCCGGTCTGTGCCGCCGCAAATTCGCTTCGGCACGGTCCTTTCACGATCCGGCTATTCGATACAGGAGGAGACCGAGCATGACTTTCCATTTCGACCGTTCCGGCCTCGGCCGAGGCCTGGCGGCCTGCGCCGCCGGAGTATTGATTTCGGCGCTTCCGCTGCTTGCGCAGGCGCAGGCGCCCATCCGCCTGCTCGTCGGCTACAACGCCGGTGGCCCCGTGGATACCGCGGCGAGGACGATCGCGCCGGTGCTGGGCAAGGAACTCGGTGCCAACGTCATCGTCGAGAACCGGCCGGGTGCCAACGCGACGATTGCCGGCAGTGCCGTCGTCAACGCGGCCCCCGACGGGACCACGCTGTTCTTCGCCGCCAGCCCGACGATCACGATCAGCCCGAACGTGATGCGCAAGATGGCCTTCG
Source organism: uncultured Lautropia sp. (assembly GCA_937858875.1). Taxonomy (GTDB): domain Bacteria; phylum Pseudomonadota; class Gammaproteobacteria; order Burkholderiales; family Burkholderiaceae_E; genus Zeimonas. Next base: position 11,667 of record CALLYQ010000105.1, read on the forward strand.
ATCCGGCCAAGGACCTGGCACCGATCGCGCCGGTCCTCAGTTACGACAACGTGCTGGTCGTCAACAAGGAGACGCCGTACAAGACGATCCAGGACCTGATCGCGGCGGCCAGGGCCAAGCCCGGCTCGCTGACCTACGGCTCGGCCGGCATCGGCGGCTCGAACCACCTGAGCGGAGAGCTGTTTGCCGTGCAAGCCGGCATCAAGCTGAACCACATCCCGTACAAGGGGAATGCACCGGCCATGACCGACGTGATCGGCGGCCAGTTGACGATGATGTTCGACATCGTCGCCAACGCGATCCCGCACATCTCGTCCGGGCGCGTGCGCGCCGTGGCCGTGACGTCGGGCGAACGCAATGCCTCGCTTCCCGACGTGCCGACGATGCGCGAGTCGGGCCTGCCCGATTTCGAGGTCACCGGCTGGTTCGGACTGTACGGCCCGAAAACGATGCCCGCCGACATGATCGCGCGCTTCAACAAGGCGATGCAGCAGGCGCTGTCGCAGCCCGAACTGGCCGCGACGCTGAAGGAACGCGGCTACGACCTGTGGATCGGCGAACCGGCGCTGCTGGTCGAGCGCGCAGCTCAGGAGCGTGCGATGTGGGCGACGGTGACGAAGGACATCACGGTCGATTGAACCCCCCTTCCGGATTGGCGAATTGCGATCGGCGGCACGCTTGGGCATGCTGTCGTCTGGTGAAACCAGCAGGGAATCCGCAGCCAATGCGACCACTCGACGGCCTGACCGTTCTTGCGCTCGAACACGCGGTCGCCGCGCCCGTCTGCACGCGCCATCTCGCCGACCTCGGCGCCCGTGTCATCAAGATCGAGCGGCCCGGTGTCGGCGACTTCGCCCGCGGCTACGACAAACGGGTCAAGGGGCTGGCCTCGTACTTCGTCTGGGCCAACCGCTCCAAAGAGAGCCTGACGCTCGACCTTAAGCATCCGCAGGCGGCTCCGGTGCTCGAGCGGCTCGTCGCGCGCACCGACGTCATCGTGCAGAACCTGGCGCCCGGCGCGGCGGCCCGTCTCGGCCTGTCGTTCGAGGCCTTGCACGACAAGCATCCGCGGCTCGTCGTCTGCGACATCTCGGGCTACGGCAATGACGGCCCGTATCGCGACAAGAAGGCCTACGACCTGATGGTCCAAGCCGAAGCCGGGCTGCTGGCGGCCACCGGCACGCCCGAGGCGATGGCGCGCGCAGGTTTCTCGGCGGCTGACGTCAGCGCCGGCATGTACGCGTATTCCAGCGTGCTGGCCGCGCTGCTGCAGCGCGAACGCAGCGGCAAGGGTTCCCACATCGACGTCGCGATGTTCGAATCGCTGGCCGAGTGGATGGGCAACCCGATGTACTACAGTTTCGACGGGCAAGCGCCGGCGCCGCGCACCGGCGCCTGTCACCCGAGCGTCGTGCCTTACGGCCCCGTCACCGCCAGCGACGGCCTGATCGTGATGATGGGCGTGCAGAACGAGCGCGAATGGCGGCGCTTCTGCACCGAGGTGCTCGAAGAGCCCGCGCTCGCCGACGACCCGCGCTTCGCCAGCAACACGCTGCGCACCGAAAACCGTGCCGACCTCGACGCGATCATCGCCGGCTGCTTCGGCAAGCTCACGCGCGACGATCTCGAAGCCCGGCTCGAACGTGCGCAGATCGCACTATCGCGCGTGAATACGGTCGCCGACCTGTGGACGCATCCGCAACTGAAGGCCAGGGACCGCTGGCGCGAGGTCGAGACGCCGGCGGGGCCGGTGCCGGCGCTGCTGCCGCCCGGTGCCAACAGCAGCTTCGAACCGCGGATGGATCCGGTGCCTGCGCTGGGCCAGCATACCGATGCGTTGCTCGGCGAGCTGGGCTTCGATGCGCCCGAAGTCGCGGCACTGCACGAACAGGGAGTGGTCTGATGGCAGGCGAATCGAAAGCCGGGTCGACCGGAGGCGAAACCGTTTCCTTCGAAGGCTTGCGCGACTGGATCGGCCGCAGCGAACAGCGCGAGGATGTCGTCACCGCGCAGCCGGTCGCGGCGTTGGGAGCGACCTTCGATCGCGACGAGCCCACGCCGCGCAACGGCGACGAACTGCCGCCGCTGTGGCACTGGCTGTATTTCCTGCCGCAACATCGGCGCAGTGAACTGGGCGCCGACGGCCACGCGAAGCTCGGCGGGTTCCTGCCGCCGGTGCCGCTGCCGCGCCGGATGTGGGCCGGCAGCCGGCTCGAGTTCCATCGGCCGCTGCGCGTCGGCGAGCCGATCTCGCGCGTCTCGCGGATCGCCGACGTCACGTCGAAGAGCGGGCGCAGCGGACAGCTCGTGTTCGTGAAGGTGCACCACCGGATCAGCGGGCCGGACGGCCTGGCGATCTCCGAGGAGCACGACATCGTCTATCGCGAGGCACTGGTAGCCGGCGGCGCCGGACAGCCGGCCCCCGCCCACGCCGCGGTGGCGGCGGCCGCTGTCGCACAGGCCGCAGCGCAGTCCGCAGGCGAGCAGACGGGCGATGCGCCGGCCGATCCGGCCTGGACGCGCGAGATCGATCCGGATCCGGTGCTGCTGTTTCGCTATTCGGCGCTGACCTTCAATGGCCACCGGATTCACTACGACCGCTCGTGGGCGACCGACGTCGAAGGCTATCCGGGGCTCGTCGTGCACGGGCCGATGATCGCCACGCTGCTGCTCGAGCATCTTCGCGACCGTCTCGCGGCGCAGGGCGGCGCACCTCGGCGCATCACGCATTTCCGTTTCCAGGCGCGCAACCCGATTTTCGATACCGAGCGCTTCTCGGTCTGCGCCGAAGCGCAGGGCGAACCGAACACGTACCGGCTGTGGGCGCGCAAGGCCGGCCAGGTGCTGTGCATGGACGCCAGCGCGACCGTCGCCTGAGCGGCGAGGGTCGCAGTTCCGCTGCGCAGACCGAAGGGCGCCCCGCAGATGCGTCCGTTCAACCCTTTACGACATTCGAACCCGTCATGAACAAGGCCACCGACAAGTTCCACGACATCCGCGACGCCGTGCGCGATCTGTGCAGCCAGTTTCCGGATGAGTACCACCGCAAGATCGACGCGCAGCGCACCTATCCGGAAGAATTC
>CALLYQ010000106.1 GCA_937858875.1 uncultured Lautropia sp.
GTGACGCTGCTGCTGATGCTGGGGGCGCTGTCCTCGGCCTTTGTGGTCGGGGTGGCGCTGGGGTCGTTCGCGGCGCGCCGGGCCTATTCGGCAGTCGACAACGTGATCTCGACGCTGGGGCTGGTGTTCTATGCGATGCCGTCCTTCTTCCTGGCCTTGACGTAGTCGAGGAACCCGAGGCTCAGTACGTCCCGATGCAAGGGAACGCTACGTCGGGAGGACGCGGTCTTGACCTTTCCGTCGCCTTCGTCCGTTATGACGAGGTAGTGAATGCCGTCCTCGTCGCGAACGTCAGCCACGGCAAGCTGCGCCAGTTCTTCCTGTCGTGCCCCGGTGAACAACGCCAGCACCGGCAACCAGTAAGCAGCCTCGCCGCCGCCCCCAACCGGGCGATCCCCTGCGGCGAATACCGGGCTGGCGAAGAGGCGCCGCAGGTCTTCGTCGCGGAACGGAAGGCGGGCCTTCTTCTTCACTCGCGCCCCGACGACGTTGACCGTACGCGCGACGTTGCTCGGGGCGAGGTCGTTCGACTCTGCGAAGTTCAGTAGTGTCTTGATCGCGGCCAGCCGCTTCTGGACCGTCGCCGCCTGCAGTCCATCGTCGACCAGTCGATCCTTGAAGGCCACTACATGAGCCTTCGTGATCTTGGCGACAGGGATGGAAGGCCCGTTGACCTCGTCGAAGAGGTCGAGGAACCGACGGTACTCGTCGACGGTCCGCGCTGGTGGCGTGCGCTCCTTCACCCATCGATCCATGACCGTGCGAAGCGTCGGGGGCGCGTTGCCCGCTGCTTCCGTCGCTGGCCGGAGGCTCGCAGGGACCTCACGCGGGAACTCGGGGTTGTCGACTACCTCGCCCGCTTCCCGGCGAAGCTTTGCATCGAGCGCAGACGCGGACGCTTTCGCGAACTCGTAGGCCAGCCTGCGGTAGTGGTCGGACTCGGGATCTACCTCGAATCCATGGGATACGAGCCAGTCGTCAAGCGCCGGCCGGATCTCTTCGGTATCACCTAAACGGATCGCCTGCGCGAGGACCTCACGGCGTTCCTGCAAGGGGGCACCGAAAGGGATCGCTCGCAGCCCCTCGACCCGTAGCTCTTCGTCGGCCCGGAGGGTCTTCGCCTGCATCGTACCGAGGAGGAACTTGAACTCATCGCCCGAGATCGACCTACGGGCAGTGTTGCGCCCTGCATCGACCTTCGGCGGAAGCTGGCGCCGGATTGCGTCGAAGTCGCGAGCCACCTGCAGCGCGACCTCCTTCGCGAGGAGCTTCGCCTGTCGGTGGTCGGATGTCTGGAGGCTGCGCTTGACCTCCTTCTTCCCGACAGCGGCGACGAGATCAGACGGGACACGCGCACGGTAGTAGTAAACCGCGCCGCGCCGGACCAAATGAGACTGTGATCGCACCTTCTGAGTACCCCCAGGTTCCTGCTGGTGTGTACCAGCGTTGTGTACCAGTGGGGCGGCCGGGGAGCCTTTGTTGGTGCGGTTTTCCTTCAAAATCAAGGACTTGCGAAGGCTGTGGCGGAGACGGAGGGATTCGAACCCTCGATGCAGTTTTTGGCCGCATGCTCCCTTAGCAGGGGAGTGCCTTCGACCTCTCGGCCACGTCTCCGGGCTTCGAATGCGATAACAGCTTGCTCTCGATGCCGGCTCGGCGCGAATTGTACATCAAGCCTCGCTCACCGGCGCTTGTCGTACGGGAAGTACGGCGGCGCCTCGCCCACGGCCTGCATGTCGACCTCGAGGATGCCGATACCGGGCGACGCCAGCAGCTTTCGTACGGCCGGGCCGAAGGCCTCGACCGATTTCACGCAGCCGTACCTTGCCGACGCCGCCTGCGCGAGCAGGCCGAAGTCGGGTGGCAGCAGATCGCCGTAGACGCGCCGGCCTCCGAATGCGGCGTCCTGCATGTGGCGGATCACGCCGTAGCCGCCGTCGTTCATCACGATGAACAGCATGTCCAGCTTCTCCTGGGCCGCCGTCCACAGCTCGGAGACGTTCATCATGAAGCCGGCGTCGCCGTGCAGCACCACGGTCTTGCGTGCGCCGGCGGCGATCGCGGCGCCAACGCCCAGCGGAAGTCCCTGGCCGATGCCGGCGCCGACCGGATGGATCGCGTCGCGCGGACCATAGACTTCGAACAGGCGGTTGCCCCAGGTCGAGTTGGCGACAGTGATGTCGCGTACCCACAAAGCGTCGCGCGGCAGCTCCGCCCTGAGCTGCTCGGCGAAAGTGGCGTAGGGCCCGAGCGTCGCCTTGAACTCTTCTCGCGCGCGCCGCTTCATCGCCTGGAACTCGTCGGCGAAGCCGCGTTCCGGCTGCATCCGGCCTTTCAGCCGCTCGACCATCCGACTCACGACGAGGCGGGAGTCGCCGTGCACGAACATCGAGTTGTCGTAGCTGCGGCCGTTGGCGGCCGGATCGATGTCGATCTGGATCCGGTTGTCCGGCAGCGGAATACCGTTGTCGACCGTCTCCTGCCCACGCAGGCGCGAACCGATGACCAGCATAAGGTCGACGGTACGGTAGAAGTCCTGCAGCGTCTGCACGCCGGTTCCGTTCAGGCCGCCGAGGTTCATCGGGTGATCTTCGGGAACGATTCCTCGTCCCGCCCAGCTCGAGACCATGCCGAAGCCGAGCGTCATCAACTCGCGCACTTCGGCAAATGCGTGCCGGGCGCCGTTGCCGACCCAGAGCATCGGCCGCCTGGCGTGCAGCACGCGCTCGACCAGCAGATCCAGGTCTGCATCGGCCGGCGCGATCGGCTCGGGAATCGGCAGCCTGAATACCCCGGCCTGCAGCGGCAGCCGCGCTTCGGTCTTCTGGACGTCGATCGGAATCTCGACGCTGACGGGCCCCATCGGGGCCGTCAGCGCATCGGTCGCAGCGCGCGTGAGCACGCCCCAGGCTTCGTCGGCCGTCCGGATCCGGTATGCAGACTTGCAGGCCGCGCGCATCAGCCCGAGCTGGTCCGGCATGTCGTGCGTAGTGCCGGTATTGCGGTCGATGAACCTGCTGGCGACCTGGCCGGTCAGATGCAGCAGCGGGGTGCCGGCGAATCGGGCCTCGACGAGACCTGTGATCGCATTCGCCACGCCGGGCCCGGTACTCGAGATCAGCAGGCCCAGTTCGCCGGTCACCCGCGCATGGGCGTCGGCCATGTGCGAGGCGCCGGCTTCGCCGCGTGTCATCACGATGCGCAGGCGCTCGCGCCGTGCGATCGCATCGAAGATCGGGATGTTGTGGACGGAGATGATGCCGAAGCCGGTGCGGACTCCGATTTTCTCGAGGAAGAGGGCGACGACATCGCCGACGGTTGTGGTCATTTCGGTTGTCTCGGCTCGGTTCCGTGATTTCATCGTCGGAGCCCGGGGTTGCCGCCATCTTAGGAGCCCGTCGCGGCCGGTGCCACCAGGATCGTCGGAGAGCTGCATCCACCGAAAGAGCGACGATCGACAACGCGACGCCAGCGGCCGACGTCCGCCCATCGCCCGACGTCACGCGCCCGCCATATCCGCTTCCGAGGATGATCGGGTCCAACAAGAGGCGTGTACCTCGACGACGCAGACTCGCCGGCCGACTTGCCGAGCTATGAAGAACTGGGCCCGTACCGGGCGCGGGGTATCCGGATCGTCGCGCCGCCGATCTTCGCGCTGCTCGCAAGCGACGGCAGCGGCCGCATCATGGCCTCGGAGTACGCGCGCAATGCAAGGCGGGCCGGGCTCGAAATCATCGCGTGGTCGCTCGAACACTCCGGCCTGATCGGAGGAGGCGCGCGGATCGACAGCGTCAGCCGGTGCTTGGCGCGCGGTTCAGCGCATCGTTCTCATGAGCTGCGCCCTGATGTCTCGGGCTTCAGATATCGCGGATCTTGATCGAACCGCGCTTCGAGAAGGACAGAAGCGCAGCCGTCGAGCAGAATCCGCCGCGTTCGACCCTGACCTTCTTCCAGCCTTTGCCGCCGCCTCCCGGGCCACCCCCGCCGCCACCGCCGCCCTTGCCCTGCATCTCGAAGCCCGAAGCATCGGCAAGCTCGTTCGTTGCGAACTCGCCTCCGGTCGTCAGCTCGTCACCGACGAACTGCGCTTCGGCGAACTCGCCCTCGGAGAATTCGCCCTCGACGAACCCGCCGTCGAGCGAACTCCTGGCGTTCCCCGACTCCTGGTAGCGGAACTCTCCACCCTGCTTGCACATCTCGTCGATCGACACGGGTCGGTTGCTGTCGTGTCTGTAGTAGCGGCGCTCGCTGATCCGGGTGATCTTCGCTTCGGGCCGGGAGCCTCCCAGATCGACGCTATTGCCATGGCGGGTTCCCGAGCTTTCGTCCAGGCACAGGTAACCACGGCCGTCCTTCGTCGGGGCGTCGGCCAGGCGCAACGCGTTGCTCGACCGGGCGCCGGCGGCGGCGGCGCCGCTGTACAGCGTGACGATGGTCGGCAGCAGCGCCGCGGAGCGGCGCAGCAACTTGCGTCGATCGATCGGCCCGTGGGGTTCTTTCGGTGCGTCTGATTCTGTTCCGACCTGATCGTGCTTGCCGCTTTGCTCCGCCATGGCTGGCTTCCCCTTGTGTTCGTTCGAAAACCGCTTTTTTCTTGCTGCGGTGCACTACGATGCAAGATCCGTGCACGAACGAATACCCCTTTGGAAATCAGTGGTTTGCGGGGATCCAATGGGGGACAGAGGCGGAGGCTGTAAAAGAAACCGACAGGCAAAGGGCGTGCCCGGATGCCCTCGAGCCGATGGGCGGCGCGTATGCGGGAACGAGTGGCGGACTGGACCCCCCGGGCTGCAGCCATTCTCGTCTGGCCCAGGATTGCAGCTATCCCGGACTACCGGTGCCTGCCGCCAAGTTTTCCGGCGAGCGCGACCGCGGCGTCCGCTACGCGATCGCGCGGATGGCGGTGACAATGGTCGTCGACGGCGGCCAGCAGGCCGCCGGCACTTGGGATTCGCCGGCTTGCCGGTTCGTACGAGGTTGCGACGCTATAGCCGGCCAGGAAGCCGCGTAGCCAGGTGGCGTAGAAGTAATCCTGATTCGCCGAGCCCTCGTTCCTGTGTCGCAGATAGTCGTGGCAAGACCGGGCGCCTTCGCCGTGAACGTAGATCTCCTTGGGCTGGGCGGATGCGCAGACGAGCAGGGCGGCAAGAACGACGAAATAGCGCATGGATGGGTTCCTGATGCTGTTGCCCCCGAGCCGAAATTCTGCTCGCGGGCCGGGCAGCCGGCAACGCGGGCAGCGGGGTGCGGGCAGCCCGGCGGCCAGCGCGCGCGCGCGTCAGGCTCGTCGCGCTGGTCGTCGTACGACCCGTCGTCGTCATATGATGACTAATTGGGTACTCTGCAAGCATGTTCCGCTTCGATCGGTCGATTCCGGCATGTTGATGTCTCCATCGTCACCGGCGAGACGCAAACCGCGCTCGCTCGCACTCGATCTCGTCGAAGCGCTGGAAGAGCGGATTCGCGACGGCAGGCTCTCGGTCGGCGACAAGCTGCCGACCGAGTCCGAAGTCATGGCCGAATTCGGCGTCAGCAGGACCGTCGTGCGCGAGGCCATTTCACGGCTTCAGGCCGCCGGGCTCGTCGAAACTCGGCACGGCGTCGGCACCTTCGTGCTCGACGCTGCGGGCGCGGACAACTTCCGGATCGCGCCGGAGCAGATGGCCACGATCGTCGACGTGATCGCCGTGCTCGAATTGCGTATCGGGCTCGAAGCGGAAGCGGCGGCGCTGGCCGCCACACGGCGAAGTGCCGCCGATCTGCGCGCGCTGCGCGAGGCGCAGTCGGCGTTCGCGCGCGCCGTCGACGAGGGCAGCGACGCCATCTCCTCCGACGTTCAACTGCACATGGAGATCGCACGAGCGACGCAGAATCCCCACTATGCCGAACTGATGGGCTATCTGGGCACGCTGCTGATCCCGAGGGCGCGCGTCGATACCGCGCGTTTCGCCGGCAAGGGCGGGCGCGAATACCTGGCGCGAGTGCTTGCCGAGCACGACAGCATCGTGGCCGCGATCGCCAATCGCGATGCCGACGCCGCGCGTGCGGCGATGCGCACGCATCTGTCGAACAGTCGCGAACGCCTGCGGCGTGCCCAGGAAGCGGCCCAGCGCAGCAACTGAGGGCGTTTCGGGAATGACTGGTGGAACCGCTTGCAGCCCCGTCGCCTAGGTTGTACGATGACTGATCACTGCTCGAGAGATGCCCCGACGCGCAGCGACCATTTGCCGATGGAGAGTCGAATGAAGATCAGGAACCTGCTGGCCTTGTCGGCCGCCGCGTTGACGCTGGCCGTCGCGCCGGGCGCCGGCGCGCAACAGTGGCCCACCCGGACCGTGACCGTGGTCGTTCCATTCCCGCCCGGCGGGTCGACCGACACGCTGGCCCGCTCGCTGACGCCGAAACTGCAGGAGACGCTCGGACAGCCCTTCGTCGTCGACAACAAGCCGGGAGCCACCGGTACGATCGGTGCAGGCATCGTCAAGCGCGCCGCGCCCGACGGCTACACGCTGTTCGTCTCTTCGCTCGGCCCCTTCGTCATTGCGCCTCACCTGATCCGCAACGTTCCCTACGATGCGCTGAACGATTTCGATCTGCTGACCGTGGCGGTCCAGGCGCCGAACGTCCTGGTTGTGCCGGCCGGTTCGCCGCACAAGACCGTCGCCGACGTCATCGCCTGGCAGAAGGCTCATCCCGGCGAGCTGTCGTTCGCATCCTCGGGCAATGGGTCGTCGGATCACCTGACCACTGCGCTGTTCTGGCAGCGCACCGGCACCAGCGGCGTTCACGTGCCATACAAGGGCGGCGCGCCGGCGATCCAGGATCTGCTCGGCGGCCAGGTCGGCGCCTCGTTCCAGAACATCAACGCGATCGTCCCGCACGTGCAGGCCGGCAAGCTGCGTGCGCTGGCCGTCACGAGCAAGGAGCGCGCCGCGGTGCTGCCCGACGTCCCGACGCTCGCCGAGGCGGGCGTCGACGGCGTCGACGTCTATTCGTGGCAGGCGGTCGCGGCGCCGAAAGGGCTGCCGACCGACGTCAAGCGGCGTCTGCACGAGGCGCTGATGACGGCGCTGCAGGATCCCGAGATCGAGAAGCGCTTCGTGTCGGTCGGCTTCGAGGTCGTCGGAAACACGCCGGAAGAGTTCGCCGAGTTCCAGAAGCGCGAATACGAGCGCTGGAAGTCGGTGATCGAAGCCGGAAAGATCAGCATCGAGGGACCATGAATACATCGACTGGCGCCACGCCCCGTGTCGTCGGCCTGCGGGCGATCCCGGTCGCCGGCCGCGACGCGATGCTGCTGAACCTCAGCGGCGCTCACGGCCCGTTCTTCACGCGCAACCTGCTGGTGCTGACCGACGACGCCGGTCGCACCGGCGTCGGCGAGGTGCCTGGCGGCGAGAACATTCGCCGCACGCTCGAGGATGCGGCCGCGCTCGTGATCGGCCAGCCGGTCGGCAACTGGCAGCAGGTGCTGCGCAGCGTGCGCGAGCGCTTCGCCGATCGCGACGCCGGGGGCCGCGGCCTGCAGACCTTCGACCTGCGCACGACGATCCACGCGGTCACCGCGGTCGAATCGGCGCTTCTCGACCTGCTGGGCCAGCATCTCGACGTGCCGGTGGCGGCGCTGCTCGGTGAAGGCCAGCAGCGCGAACGCGTCGAAGTACTCGGCTACCTGTTTTTCGTCGGCGACCGTGGCAAGACCGATCTGCCGTATCCGAGCGAGCCGGATGCGACCGAAGACTGGTTCCGCGTACGCCACGAAACCGCGTTGACGCCGGAGGCGATCGTGCGCCAGGCCGAGGCCGCGCATGCGCGTTACGGCTTTGCCGACTTCAAGCTCAAGGGCGGCGTGCTGGCCGGCGAGCGCGAGGTCGAAGCCGTTCGCGCGCTGCACGAGCGCTTTCCACAGGCGCGGGTCACGCTGGACCCGAACGGCGGCTGGCTGCTGAAGGATGCGGTGCGCTTGATGCGCGATCTGCACGGCGTGCTCGCCTACGCAGAGGACCCCTGCGGTGCCGAAGACGGTTTCTCCGGGCGCGAAGTGATGGCCGAGTTCCGCCGCGCCACCGGGCTGCCGACCGCCACGAACATGATCGCGACCGACTGGCGCCAGTTCGCGCACGCGCTCGCGCTGCAATCGGTAGACATCCCGCTGGCCGATCCGCACTTCTGGACGATGGCCGGTTCGGTGCGTGTCGCGCAGACTTGCCGCGACTGGGGGCTGACCTGGGGTTCGCACTCGAACAACCACTGCGACGTGTCGCTGGCCATGTTCACGCACGTGGGCGCCGCGGCGCCCGGCCAGGTCACGGCGATCGATACGCACTGGATCTGGCAGGACGGGCAGCGGCTGACCAGGGAGCCGTTGCGCATCGAAGGCGGTCAGATCGAGGTGCCCAAGCGTCCGGGTCTGGGGATCGAACTCGACATGGACGAGGTCGAAAAGGCGCACGAGCTCTACCTGCAGCACGGGCTCGGCTCGCGCGACGACTCGGTCGCCATGCAGTACCTGATTCAGGGATGGCGCTTCGATCCGAAGCGGCCGTGCCTGGTGCGATGAAACGAACGAAAGCAAGGAACCGTTCGATGAGCTCATTCAAGAACATCGTCAGGCTGGCGATCGCGGGCGCCGCACTCGCTGCGGCGGCGGCAGTCAGCGCGCAAGCCTTCCCGACCAAACCGATCAAGATCGTCGTGCCGTACACGCCCGGCGGCACCTCGGACATCATCGCGCGCTCGATCAGCCAGCCGCTGTCCGAGGCGCTCGGCCAGCCGGTGCTCGTCGAGAATCGCGCTGGCGCCAGCGGCAACATCGGCGCCGAACTGGTGGCCCGTGCGCCGGCCGACGGCCATACGCTGCTGCTGTGCGACGTCGGCGCGCTCGCGATCGCGCCCTCGGTCTACACGAAGTTGCCTTTCGATCCGTCGAAAGATCTGCGTGGCGTCACGATGCTGGCTTACTCGCCGCACCTGCTTGCCGTGCATCCGTCGGTGCCGGCGAACAACTTGCAGGAGCTCGTCGCGCTGTCGCGCACGACGCCGCTGAACTTCGCCGTGACGGCGATCGGCAGCGCGCCGCATCTGGCCGGCATCGCCGTCGAGCAGGCCACGAAAGCCCAATGGGCCTACGTGCCTTACAAGGGCGGCTCGCAAGCCGTCAACGATACGGTCGCAGGTCAGGCACAGGTGATCATGAACGGCATGCTGGCGACGCTGCCCGCCGTGCAGTCGGGGCGCCTGAAGGTTCTCGGCGTCTCGAAATCGACGCGGGTGCCGCTGCTGCCCGATACGCCGACGATTGCCGAGCAGGGCGTCAAGGGCTTCGAGTCGGGGTCGTGGCAAGGTGTGCTGATTCCCGCCGGCACGCCGCCGGCGATCGTCGAACGCTTGTCGGCCGAGCTGATCCGGATCATCCGGTCGCCGGAGATCCGCGCCAAGCTCACGGCGCAGGGCGCCGAGGTCCACACGATGTCGCCGGCCGAGCTGTCGAGCTTCTACCAGCGCGAACGGAAGAACTGGGCCGAGGTCGTCGCCGCGGGCGGCGTCAGGATCGAGTGAACGCTCGCGAACGGGATCGAGACATGAGAGAAAACGGATTGCGCAGGCTCTGGGCCGAAGGCCGCGCAGCAGTCAACGGCTGGCTGGCGATTCCCAACGGCTTCAGCGCCGAAACCATGGCCCATGCAGGCTTCGACTCGCTGACGATCGACTTGCAGCACGGGCTCGTCGACTACCAGGCGATGGTCGGCATGCTGCAGGCGGTGTCCACGACCGACACGGTGCCGGTCGTCCGCGTGCCCTGGCTCGAGCCGGGGATCCTGATGAAGACACTCGACGCCGGCGCCTACGCGGTGATCTGCCCGATGATCAGCACGCGCGAGGACGCGCAGCGTCTCGTCGCCTACACCAGCTACGCGCCGCGCGGCACGCGCAGCTTCGGCCCGGTGCGCGCGCTGGTCTACGGCGGCGCCGACTACCCGGAGCATGCGAACGACACGATCGTCCGTTTCGCAATGATCGAAACGGCGCAGGCGCTCGACAACCTCGATGCGATCATGTCGGTCGAGGGGCTCGACGCCGTGTACATCGGGCCGTCGGACCTGTCGCTGTCGCTCGGCTGCCGGCCGGTGTTCGACGACGTCGACCCGCCGGTCGCGCAGGCGATCGACCACATCCTCGAGCGCGCGAACGCGCACGGACTGGTCGCCGGCGTCCACAATGGCGCGCCCGAAGTCGCGAAAGCGCGGATTGCGAAAGGCTTCCGCTTCGTCACGGTCGGATCCGATGCGAGACTGATGGCGGCGGCCGCCCGCGAGGCGGTCGGGCGGGTGCGGACAAGCTGAACAGGGAGGACAAGCGGAATGAAGCTCGGATTCATCGGACTCGGCATCATGGGCGCGCCGATGGCGCAGCGCCTGGCCGGCGGCGGTCATACGGTCTACGTGGCCACGCGCAGCAAGGTGCGCGACGACGTGAAGGCGGCAGCTGCCGTCGTGTGCGCGAGCGCGCGCGAAGTCGCACAGCAGGCCGACGTGATCTTCACGATGGTGCCCGACACGCCGGACGTCGAGAAGGTGCTGTTCGGTGCCGACGGCGTTGCGGAAGGCCTGTCGGCCGGCAAGCTCGTCGTCGACATGAGTTCGATCTCGCCGATCGAGACCAAGGCCTTCGCCGAGCGGATCAACGCGCTGGGCTGCGACTACCTCGATGCGCCGGTGTCCGGCGGCGAGGTCGGCGCGAAGGCCGGCACGCTGACGATCATGGTCGGCGGCCCGGAGGCCGCGTTCGAGCGGGCGCGGCCGCTGTTCGAGTTGATGGGCAAGAACATCACGCTGGTCGGCGACAACGGCGCCGGCCAGACGACGAAGGTCGCGAACCAGATCATCGTCGCGCTGAACATCGCTGCGGTCGGCGAGGCGCTCGTGTTCGCGAGCAAGGCCGGCGCCGATCCGGCCAAGGTCAGGCAGGCGCTGATGGGCGGCTTCGCGTCGAGCCGGATCCTCGAAGTGCACGGCCAGCGGATGATCGATCGCAGTTTCGATCCGGGCTTCCGGATCGCGCTGCATCAGAAGGACCTGAGCCTGGCAATGCAGGGCGCGCGCGCGCTCGGCGTTGCGCTGCCGCAGACGGCGAATGCGGCGCAGCTGATGCAGGCATGCGCGGCGCAGGGCTGGGATCAGCTCGACCACTCGGCGCTGGTTCGGGCGCTGGAGCTGATGGCGGGGCACGAGCTCAGCTGATGCTCGGGTACCGGGTCGGGGCGCTTGCCGGTGACGCTGCCGCCGGCGAGCGTCACGCCGGCAAGCGTCATTGACGTATTGATGCCCGGGCACGCACGCTTTGATGCATGCTCGCTTCGAGGGATTGCGGGTCCGCCATCTACGCTCGACCTGAGACGGATCTCCCGGATCAATGCTCGTGGCTGTGCAGCGCGCCGGGCACGCGCTCCTGTGTTGCCCGACTCGCCTCGAGCCAGCTCGCGGTCTGCTCGGCGGCGCGATCGATCAGTTCGCCGGCGCGCGAGAAGTCATAGGGCGACACGGCGAGCGGGCATAGCGGCGGCACGATGATGACCTCTGCCTGCTGCCGGCAGGCTTGCAGATCGTCGACGAGCTGGTGGGCGATCAGCAAGGTGATCGCATGCAGGGCATTGCCGAGCGCGCTCGTCGGCGGCTGCTCGAGCGCACACGCGAAGCCGGTGGGCAGCACGATGATCCGCGTTGCGCCGAGGTCGACGGCGACGCGAATCGGCGTGTTGCTCGCGATCGCGCCATCGATCAGGTAAAGGTCGGCGATATGAACCGGCGGGAAGACCGCCGGCACGGCGCAGCTGGCGAGCACGGCGTCGACCACGCTGCCGCTCGACAGGCGCACCAGCTTGCCGTGCAACTGGTCCGTGGCCACTACGTGCAGCGGTACGGCCGCCTGTTCGATCTCGCGATAGGGCAGGTGCCGTTCGAGCAGGGTGCGCAGGCCGGCCGGATCGACGATGTGGTCGCGGTGCGAGGCGAGCCCCACCAGGTCGCGCCAGCGGATCGGGAACACTTCGCGGCGTCGCAGCCCCTGCCAGATCGCTGCGAGCTGCGCGACGCCGTCGGCATCGGGCGCGCCGGCGAACCAGGCGCCGTTGATTGCGCCGACCGACGAGCCGACGATCAGATCCGGGGCGAGGCCGTTGGCGGCGAGCGCACGCAGCATCCCGACCTGGACGGCGCCGAAACTGCCGCCGCCGGCGAGCACCAGCGCCGTCCGCTCGCGTTGCGTCACGGCTCGCCTTGCCTCATGGCTCGCGGGCTTCGAGCTGTCCGAGCAGCGTCGGAAGCAGCTCGCTGACGGTGGGATGGATGTGCACGG
Source organism: uncultured Lautropia sp. (assembly GCA_937858875.1). Lineage (GTDB taxonomy): Bacteria > Pseudomonadota > Gammaproteobacteria > Burkholderiales > Burkholderiaceae_E > Zeimonas. The sequence continues at coordinate 12,355 of CALLYQ010000106.1, forward strand.
CGCGCCGGATCGTCGTGTACGGCGCGTTCGCGTACATGACGTCGAGCAGCGAATGCACGACCTCGTCGGCGTTCATGCCGAGCAGTGCTGCGCCGACGATCGCGTTCGACTGCGCGTCCACCAGCACCTTCATGAAGCCCTGGGTCTCGCTCGACTCGCGGGCGCGACCCACGCGCGACATCGGCATCGTGCCGACCAGCAGCCGGATGCCGTTCTCGCTTGCGGTTTTCTCGGTGAGCCCGGCGCGCGCCAGCGGCGGGTCGATGAACAGCGCGTAGGTCTCGATGCGGTCGGCGATGCTGCGCGGGTCGTCGTCGAACAGGTTCGCGGCGACGATCTCGAAGTCGTTGTAAGACGTGTGCGTGAACGCGCCGCGTCCGTTCGCGTCGCCCATCGCCCAGACGCCGTCGGCGCTGCTGCGGCACTGGTCGTCGACGACGATGTGACCACGTTCGTCGGTCTCGACGCCGGCCTTGTCGAGCCCGAGGTCATCGGTATTCGGCTTGCGGCCCGCGGCCAGCAGCAGGTGGGTACCGTGCACGACCGGTGCGCCGTTGTCGCAGTTCACGCGGACTTCGATCTTGCCCTCGCTGCCGCCGAGCGCGATGCAGTCGGCGCCGGTACGCACTTCGATGCCGTCGCGCTCGAGGATCGCTCGAATCTCGTCGGAGACTTCGTCGTCTTCACGCGAGATCAGCCGCTCGCCGCGTTCGACGACGGTGACGCGCGAACCGAAACGCCGGTACATCTGCGCGAATTCAAGCCCGATGTAGCTGCCGCCGACGATGACCAGGTGCTCGGGCAGGAAGTCGACGTCCATCATCGTCGAGTTGGTCAGGAACGGCACCGTATCGACGCCGGGCATGTCGGGCACCGCGGCGCGCGAGCCGACGTCGAGGAACACCCGGTCGGCCGTGAAGCTGCGCTCGCCGACGATGACCGTGCGCGGCGCCGTGAAGCGCGCATGCCCGTGGACGAGACTCACGTTGCTCATCCGCCCGATCCACTTGGCCACGCCTTCGGACGACTGGCGGACGATCCCGTCCTTGCGGCGCTTGACTGCCGCCATGTCGACACGCACCTCGCCCGAATCGAAGCCGAAGTCCGCGCCGCGCCGTGCGAGTTGCGCGGCCCGCGCGCTCGCGATCAGCGCCTTGGTCGGAATGCAGCCGGTGTTCACGCAGGTGCCGCCGAGCAGATGGCGCTCGATCAGCACCGTCTTCATGCCGGCCTGGTCGAGGCGCTCGCACAGGGGCGGGCCCGCCTGGCCGGCGCCGATCACGATCGCGTCGAAGTGCTCGGACATCTGCGCGCTCCTTGTCGACGAGTCGTCGAAACGCTGTCAGGTCTTCAGACGATACCCGGTTCTCAGCATCCAGGCCGCGATGGCCACGAACAGCGCAAGGAAGGCCAGCGTCATTCCAAGGCTCAGCGCGATGGCGACGTCGGCCTGATCGAAGAAGCTCCAGCGAAAGCCGCTGACCAGGTAGACGACCGGATTGAACAGCGTGACCGCCTGCCAGAACGGCGGCAGCATCGATATCGAGTAGAAGGTGCCGCCGAGAAAGGCCAGCGGCGTGACGACCAGCAGCGGGATCAGCGTCAGCCGCTCGAAGTTGTCGGCCCAGATCCCGATGATGAAGCCGAACAGGCTGAAGGTCAGCGCCGTGAGCACGAGGAAGCTCAGCATGAACACCGGATGCTCGATGCGCAGCGGCACGAACAGCGCCGCGGTGGCGAGGATGATCAACGCGAGCAGGATCGCCTTCGTCGCGGCGGCCCCGACATAGCCGAGCACGACCTCGAAGTGCGAGATCGGCGCGGTCAGCAGTTCGTAGATCGTGCCGCTGAACTTCGGGAAGTAGATGCCGAACGAGGCGTTCGAGATGCTCTGGGTGAGCAGCGACATCATGATCAGCCCGGGCACGATGAACGAGCCGTAGCCGATGCCCTCGACCTCCGGGATCCGCGAGCCGATCGCCGAGCCGAATACCACGAAGTACAGCGAGGTGGAAAGCACCGGCGAGACGATGCTCTGCAGCAGCGTGCGCCGTGTGCGCGCCATCTCGAAACGATAGATCGCCTTGACCGCGTGCAGGTTCACGAGTCGTTCCTCAGCAGGTTCACGAAGATGTCCTCGAGCGAGCTTTGCGTCGTGTGCAGATCCTCGATCAGGATGCCGGCGGCATCGAGCTCGGCCAGCAGCGCGGCCATGCCTTCGCGATCGCGGTTGCGGTCATAGGTGTAGACGAGTTCGCGGCCGTCTTCCGAGAGCACGAGCCCGTGGCGCGCGAGGCCCGGCGGCACCGCGGCGATCGGTTCGCGAAGCTGCAGCGTGAGCTGCTTTCGGCCGAGCTTGTCCATCAGCACGGCCTTGTCCTCGACGAGGATCAGTTCGCCGCGGTTGATAACACCGATGCGGTCGGCCATCTGCTCGGCCTCGTCGATGTAGTGCGTGGTCAGGATGA
>CALLYQ010000107.1 GCA_937858875.1 uncultured Lautropia sp.
GAATCGGCAGCTTCGAACGCGCAGTCGATCGCGCTGGCGCCGCCCCCAAGACGCGAATCGCACAACTCGACCCGGCCGGTGACACAGGCGCGATCCAGGCAACTGAGACCGCCGATCGAAGCGTTTCGCAGAAGCAGGCCGCCGATCAGCCGGGTTCGCAGCGGATGGCCCCCGCTGCCCGAGGGTTCGGGTCGATCCTCGGCGAGGCGAAACTTGTTCGAGATCCGGGCGCCATCGAGCCTGAGCATCCGTGCCTCGACGCCGAGGAGGTCTATATTGCCGGCGCAATCGATGCCGTCGAGCACGATGTCGCCGCCCACCGCCGACGCGATCGGAGTTCGCGGCTGCATCGCCGCTCGCAACCGACCCGTCCGCGAGCGCCGGCCAGGGGCTCGGTCGAACCCGGCTTCGTAGTCGCCGGATCGCGCGGGCTCGCGCCATAGCCAGCGGTACGCTCGCCGCAACTCCCGGCGCCCGACCTCGATCCAGATATCCGGCCGCCGCCACTCGGCTTCGGCTGCTCGCGCGTCGGCGGCGCCCGCGGCGACCAGAAGCGCGAAGTCGAACAGCGCGCCGTCGGTCCGGTCATGGGCAAACGACGCAGCCACCTCGCCGGTACGCAACTGGAAGTTGCCGTCCACGTGCAGATTGATCGCCCGCAGGCCGCCGTGGATCCGGACCCCGTCGATCGAGACGCCGCCGATCCGCGCTTGCGACATCTGCATGCCGATCGGCGATTCGGCCAGCCCTGCCGGACTCCGATGCACCGGTGTGACGACCAGCGGCAGGCCCGCCCCTTCTCCCGGCCGCACGAACAGCGCTGCGGCCTGCAGAAAATTGAAGTCGAGATGGTTGCAGAGCGTGCCGTCGAGAACGAGGTTCCCGCCGATGCGCGCAGCGTACAGCGATATCTCGCCGCGCACGATCGTCATGCGGGCCGCCGCCGGCTGGCGATTCGCCCCCGGCTGGCCGCAGACGTGCACGTGGCGACCGATGCGTGCGCTGCGCAGGTCCAGGTCCCCGAGGACCTGGCAGTGAAACGCGAAGACGCTGCCTTCGACTTCGAGATTCTCGCCGTCGAAGCCGCCACCGATCAGCGTCGGCAGCACTTCGCCGATCCCCGCATCGCGGTCGAGCGGGCGATAGCGATTCAGAAGCAGATCGCCGCCGATCGAAAGCTTGCGCGCCTCGACGACGTACGCCGGCCGGCGATCCAGATCCTCGCCGAGAAAATGCGCACCGCTCAGATCGAGGTCTCCGCCGATGCGCGCGTTGCTCAATTGCACGACTCCGAACGCGACGAAGCGCGCCATTTCCACCGATCCGTCGACTTCCGCATGCTCGGCTGCGAAGCGGCCCGACTGGCCGCCCATCGCGTGACGGTGCAACCGCACATCCTCGAGTACCAGTCGTCCGCCGATCCGCGCCCGCTGCAATGACAGCCCGCCTTCGGCAAGCAGTTCGCCGAGGTCGAGCGAACCGTCCACGCGCAGTTCCTCGAGCTTCACCGCGTTGTCCGGATACTCGACCCGGCCCGGCTGGGCCGAAACGATGCCGATCTCGTTCGACACCCGGAATCGCCCGAGCTTCAACGAGCGCAGCGCCCGCGCGCCCGAGCCGTCGATGCGGCCCTCGACCGTCCAGCCTTCGAGCACCACCGGGGAGACGAATGTCGCGCCGCTGAAGATCAGGTCGCCTTCGACCCGGATCGGCGCGACCAGATGAATCCGCGTCTGCAACTCTTCGCCGGAGGCGGCCAACTCGAGGTTGCCGGCCACGCTTATCTGCGCATCGCCGAAAGGTCCGCCCCAGTGACGGACAGCAAGCAGCCGCAGCAAGCGCTGCGTCGAATCCAGGCCGGCAGGCGACGCGACGATCGCCGCGAACGCGCGCTGGTCGCCGCGGCTTGCTTCGAGAAAGCACGGATCCTTCAGCAAGCCGGCCAGCACGCCGGGCCGGATCGAGATCTTCGCCGCCGAATCGCTGGTGTCGGCGCAGTAGAACGCGACACGTCGGGGCCAGGACCGGACGAACAGCGGAGGAACGCCGCCCAGCTGCTGTCCGCCGTCGTCGTCGAGCATCGTGACGGTCGCATCGCGCCAGGCGCCGGCGTCGAAGCGCGAGAAGGCGACCTGGATCCGGGCGCGAAACAGCGTGCGGCCGTACAGCAGGATCAGGCTGCGCGAAGTATCGGTGAGCGCGACCGATCGGAAGATCCGACGGTCGCCTCCGATTGCCCGTTGTCCGGGAGATCCGGTATCGCCGGATTCGGCGATGGCGGCCGCGACCGGGCGCCCGGACCGCAGTCCGGCGTAGGCGCTGCCATCGGTTTCGGCGATGCGCCGCACCGCCTGCCGGGTCCGGGCGGACCATCCGCAGCTCTCCAGGCTCGTGAGCACCAGGAACGGCGAATGAAACCGGTCGAAAGCCTCCGGATCGGCGGGACTGGCCAGCAGGAAGGCGCAGAAGAACTCGATGTACGCGGCCGCTCGCGCAAGGCCCGGGTCGGTGCCGGGGTCTCCGAGATCGATGCCGACGCGCTCGTTGAAAGCGTCGATCGACTTCGACAGGCCGTCGAGCGGCGCCAGATCGCCGGCACCGTCCCAGAGGAAGAAGCACCAGCGCTCGAGACCGACGAAATCGATGTTCGCGGCCAGTCCGACCTGGATCAGGCTGTAGCAGCGTGCCCGGCCCGGCCCATCGCCCGCGCGCCCGCTTCCGGCAGCGGGCGCGGGCACCCGGTAGAACGGCAGCGCCAGCGCATCGATGTGGAGCTCGCCCGCCTCGATCTCGAGCCCGAGCGCCACGCGCAAGCGGTCGGCGACGAGCGGCCAGAACCGCTGGCGGGCTTCGTCATCCAGCACCTGCCAGTCGCCGGAAACGACATGCCAGCGCTGAAGCATCGACACGCTGCGCGCTCCGGCCGCCGCTCAGCCTCAGACCAGCACTCGCTCGATCCCGCCGGCATTGGCGGCCGCCACGTAGTCGGCCATCCAGTTCTCGCCGTGCAGGTGGCGCGCCAGCTCGACCACGATGTAGTCGGCGTCGACGCCGGTCTCCCCGGTGTAGCGCGACAGCCCCTGCAGGCAGGACGGGCAGGAAGTCAGCACCTTGACCGGGCCGTCGAACGCGGCGACCGGGGATGCGGCCGGCGAACCGGCGGCCCCCGAATCGGCGACCACCGGGATCGCCCGCAAGGCTGCGGCGCCTTTCTGCATCTCCTCGGCCTTGCGGAAGCGCACCTGCGTGCTGATGTCGGGCCTCGAGACGGCCAGCGTGCCCGACTCGCCGCAGCAGCGGTCGTTGCGCTCGACGCGTCCGTTCGCCTGCTCGTTGATCAGCGTGTTGACGACCTGCATCGGCTGGTAGCTCTTGATCGGGCTGTGGCAAGGGTCGTGATACATGTAGCGCGCACCGGTCACGCCGTCGAGCTTTACGCCCTTCTCCATCAGGAACTCGTGAATGTCGACGATCCTGCTGCCGGGGAAGATCCGGTCGAACTCGTAGCCTTGCAGCTGGTCGAAGCAGGTGCCGCAGCTGACGACGACCGTGCGGATGTCCAGGTAGTTCAGCGTGGTCGCCACGCGGTGGAACAGCACGCGGTTGTCGGTGATCATCTTCTCGGCCTTGTCGTACTGGCCGGCGCCGCGCTGCGGGTAGCCGCAGCACAGGTAGCCCGGCGGCAGCACGGTCTGCACGCCGGCATGCCAGAGCATCGCCTGAGTGGCCAGCCCGACCTGCGAGAACAGCCGCTCCGAACCGCAGCCCGGAAAGTAGAAGACCGCCTCCGAGTCGACCGAGGTCGTGCGCGGATCGCGGATGATCGGCACGTAGCGCTTGTCCTCGATGTCGAGCAAGGCGCGCGCCGTCTTCTTCGGCAGGTTGCCGGGCATCTTGCGGTTGACGAAATGGATGACCTGCTCGCGCACCGGCGCCTTGCCGACGGTGGCCGGCGGCTTCGCAATCTGTTCGAGCGCGAATTTCTTCAGCAGGTCGGCGGCCATCCGCTGCGCCTTGTAGCCGACGCCGATCATCGCCGTGCGCGTGGCCTTGATCGTGTCCGGGTCGGTCGCGTTCAGGAAGAACATCGCGGCGCTGCTGCCCGGATTGAACTTCTTCCTGCCCATCTTGCGCAGCAGGTTGCGCATGTTCATCGACACGTCGCCGAAGTCGATGTCGACCGGACAGGGGGTCACGCACTTGTGGCAGACCGTGCAGTGATCGGCGACGTCGGAAAATTCGTCCCAGTGCCGGATCGAGACGCCGCGGCGGGTCTGTTCCTCGTAAAGGAAGGCTTCGACCAGCAGCGAGGTCGCCAGGATCTTGTTGCGCGGCGAATAGAGCAGGTTCGCGCGCGGCACGTGCGTCGCGCAGACCGGCTTGCACTTGCCGCAGCGCAGGCAGTCCTTGACGGACGCGGCGATCGCGCCGATGTCCGACTGCTGCATGATCAGCGATTCGACGCCCATCAGCCCGAAGCTCGGCGTGTACGCGTTGCGCAGGTCGGCGGGCAGCGCCGGGTCGTCGAGCAGCTTGCCGCGGTTGAAGCGGCCCTGCGGATCGATGCGGCGCTTGTAGTCGCGAAAGTCGGCCAGTTCCTCGCTGCGCAGGAACTCGAGCTTCGTGAGGCCGATCCCATGCTCGCCGGAGATCACGCCGTCGAGCGAGCGGGCCAGCGTCATGATCCGGGCGACCGCGGCCTCGGCCTTCTTCAGCATCCGGTAGTCGTCGGAATTGACCGGGATGTTCGTATGCACGTTGCCGTCACCGGCGTGCATGTGCAGCGCGACCCAGACGCGGCCGCGCAGCACGCGCTTCTGTGCCGCCTCGATCGCCTCGAGCACCGGCGCGAAGTTCTGGCCCGAGAACACGTCGCGCAGCGGCTCGCGCACCTCGGTCTTCCACGACACGCGGATCGTGCGGTCCTGCAGCAGGTGGAACAGCGAGGCCTGCGGCTCGATCGCCAGGCGGGCGCCGACCGGCTGCGACAGATCGGCCAGGCCGGATTCTGCCAGCAGCCCCCCGACCTCGATCAGCGGACGATCGATCTGTTCGAGCAGGAAGCGCCAGCGCCTGCGCGTCTCGGCCAGCAGTTCGCGCGAGCGACGTCGCCGGTCGGCGAGCAGTTCGTCGGCCGACAGCTTTTCCAGCCCGGTGTCCTTCGATTTGGCAAGTTCGAGCGGGCCTGCCAGCAGCTCGTCGAGCGCGTCGAGCACCTCGAGCTTGTTCTCGATCGACAGCTCGATGTTGATGCGCTCGATGCCGTCGGTGTACTCGCCCATCCGCGACAGCGGAATGACGACGTCCTCGTTGATCTTGAACGCGTTCGTGTGCCGGGCGATCGCCGCCGTGCGCGCGCGATCGAGCCAGAAGGTCTTGCGTGCGTCGGGCGCGACCGCCACGAAACCCTCGCCCGAGCGGGCGTTCGCCAGCCGCACGACCTCGGAGGTGGCCTTCGCGACGCCCTCCTCGTCGTCGCCGACGATGTCGCCGATCAGCACCATCTTCGGCAGGCCGCCTCGACGCGACTTCGTCGAATAGCCGACCGCGCGCAGATAGCGCTCGTCGAGGTGCTCGAGGCCCGCCAGGATCGCGCCGTGCGGACGGCCGTCGAGGTAATCCTTGATTTCGACGATCGACGGCACCGCGTCCTTCGGCTGACCGAAGAACTCGAGGCACACGGTGCGCGTGTGCTTCGGCATCCGGTGCAGCACCCAGCGCGCTGCCGTGATCAGCCCGTCGCAGCCCTCCTTCTGCACGCCGGGCAAGCCCGCGAGGAACTTGTCGGTGACGTCCTTGCCCAGGCCCGCCTTGCGAAAGCGCCGCCCTTCGATCTCGAGCGTTTCGCGACGCAGCGGCGCGCCGCTCATCGTGCCGTCGGCCCGGAGTTGCCCCGGGGCGAACCATTGCAGTTCGGAGCGGGCCAGCGGGTCATCATGGATCTTGCCGAGGCTGTGGCCGACGCGCTCGACTTCCAGCCAGTTGCCGTCGGGGTCGACCATCCGCCACCAGGCGAGGTTGTCGAGCGCCGTGCCCCAGAGAACGGCCTTCTTGCCGCCGGCGTTCATCGCGATGTTGCCGCCCACGCACGACGCGTCGAGCGAAGTCGGATCGACCGCAAAGACCAGCCCGGCCGCCTCTGCGGCCTCGGTCACGCGTCGTGTCACGACGCCGGCGCCGGCGAGGATCGTCGGCACTTCGCGATCGAGCCCGCGCAGCCGGATTCGCTCGACCGGGCCCAGCGTCTCGAGCTTCTCGGTATTGATGACGGCCGACAACGGCGTCAGCGGGATCGGGCCGCCGGTGTAGCCGGTGCCGCCACCGCGCGGGATGATCGTCAGCCCGAGCTCGATACAGCCGGCGACGAGTCCGGCGATCTCCTGCTCGCTATCCGGCGTCAGCACGACGAACGGGTACTCGACGCGCCAGTCGGTCGCGTCGGTCACGTGCGAGACGCGGCTCAGCGCGTCGAAGCGCACGTTGTCGCGCGCGGTCGAACGGCTCAGCCGGCGCATGGCGCGCTGACGCAGCGAGGCCGCATCGGCGAACTGGCGCTCGAAGCGCCCGACGGCGCCGCGCGCCAGTTCGAGCAGCCGGCTGACGCGGGCGCTGCGGCCCGCGCTTGCGCTGGCGCCATCGTCATCGCGCCTGCCGTGACCGCCATGCGCGGCCAGGTCGAGCGCCCGGCGCCGGTCGATTTCGCCGAGCCGGTGGTGCAGCGCCTCGATCAGCATCCAGGCGCTTCGGATTGTCGATCAGGTCATCCTGCAGATACGGGTTGCGCTGCACGACCCAGACGTCGCCGAGCACTTCGTAGAGCATGCGCGCGGAGCGGCCGGTGCGCCGTTCGGCGCGCAGCTCCTCGACGATCGCCCAGCCGTCGGCGCCGAGGATGCGAAGGACGATCTCGCGGTCGGAGAACGACGTGTAGTTGTACGGGATCTCGCGCAGGCGGACCGGGCTGTCGGTTTCCGACGCAAGCAGCTGCTGGGGAATCGGGGCGTTCATTCGGTGGAATTTTACGGCAGCCGGACACGGGTAAAGTGCGTGCTCGCGGACATCCCGGTGGAGGCCGGACCAGCGTGAACTCCTCATGCCCGGGCCGCACGGCCGACGCTGCGAACACGAGCCGCGCATCGACCGTGCACGCCACCCCCGCCCCTCGCGCGCTGCCGGGGACGGCCGCCTACTTCGCCACGACCGTGTTCTGGGGCGCGAACATCCCGCTCACGGCGATCCTGTTCGAAACCTTCGACCCGTTCTTCCTCGGCCTGCTGCGGGCCGCGCTCGCTGCGTTGGTGCTCGCTGCGGCGGTCGCCCTCAGCCTCGGCTGGCGCCAACTCCAGCCGGCGATCCCGGTCCTTCGCCTGCTGGTGCTGTCCGGCACGATGGCCGCCTTCTTCGTCTTCTACAACCTGGGGCTGCGCTACACCAACACGATCACGGCGGCGGCGATCATGGCCGGCGCACCAGTGTATTCGGCGATCACGATGCGCGTGCTCGCCGGCAGCGCCGTCGAACGCGGCTTCCGCACGGCGCTGCTGCTGACCGTCCTCGGTGCGGCGATCGCAGTCTGGAGCCGCAGCGACGGCGCGGGCCTGCGCCTGCAGGGCGGCGAGGCGCTGATCGTGCTGTCCTTCGTCTGCTGGAC
>CALLYQ010000108.1 GCA_937858875.1 uncultured Lautropia sp.
ACGGCGGCTCGGGGCTGGGCCTCACCGAGGCCACGGTCATCATGGAAGAGATCAACCGCGCGGGCGGCAACTCCGGTGCACTGCACGGCCAGATGTACAACATGGGCACGCTGCTGCGCCACGGCTCGCCCGAGCAGAAGCAGCACTACCTGCCGAAGATCGCCAGCGGCGAGTGGCGGCTGCAGTCGATGGGCGTGACCGAGCCCACGACCGGCACCGATACCACGAAGATCAAGACGACCGCGGTCAAGCAGGGCGACCGCTACGTCGTCAACGGCCAGAAGGTCTGGATCTCGCGGATCCAGCACTCGGACTTCATGATCCTGCTCGCGCGCACGACGCCGCTGGCCGAGGTCAGGAAGAAGTCCGAAGGGATGTCGATCTTCATGGTCGATCTTCGCGAGGCGATCGGCAAGGGGCTCGAGGTGCGGCCGATCCCGAACATGGTCAACCACGAGACCAACGAGCTGTTCTTCGACAACCTCGAGATCCCGGCCGAGAACCTGATCGGCGAGGAGGGCAAGGGATTCAGGTACATCCTCGACGGCCTGAATGCCGAGCGCACGCTGATCGCCGCCGAATGCATCGGCGACGGCTACTGGTTCATCGACCGGGTCACGAAATACGTGAACGAGCGCGTCGTCTTCGGGCGCCCGATCGGCCAGAACCAGGGCGTGCAATTCCCGATCGCCGAGAGCTACATCGAGGTCGAGGCCGCCAACCTGATGCGCTGGAAGGCCTGCGAGCTGTTCGATGCGCACCAGCCCTGCGGCGCCGAGGCGAACATGGCCAAGTACCTGGCTGCGAAGGCCTCGTGGGAAGCGGCCAACGCCTGCATCCAGTTTCACGGCGGCTTCGGCTTCGCGGCCGAATACGACGTCGAACGCAAGTTCCGCGAAACGAGGCTGTACCAGGTCGCGCCGATCTCCACGAACCTGATCCTCAGCTATGTCGGCGAGCACGTGCTCGGCATGCCGCGCTCGTTCTGAACCCGCTTCATCGAGAACCGCAATGAACCAAGTGACCCAGGACGCTCCGCACCGCGCTGCCCCCGCACAGGTGACCCCCGCACAGGCGGCCCCCGCATGGGCGGACCCCGAAAACCACCCGAGCCAGGTGCTGGCCGCGTTCGCCGCCGGTCTGAAGTTCGAGGACATCCCCGAGGCGGTCGTGCGCCGCACCGAAGACCTGATGCTCGACTGGGCCGGCTCGGCGCTGGCAGGCAAGGGCGCGCGGCCGGTCGAGACGATCGCCGCCTACGCTCGCACGATGGGTCCGGCCGACGGGCCCGCCGAACTGCTGATCTCGCGTACGCGCAGCACGCCGATGTTTGCGGCGATGGTCAACGCCGGCGCCTCGCACTTCGCCGAGCAGGACGACGTACACAACGGCTCGGTGTTCCATCCTGCAGCCGTCGTGTTCCCGCCGGCGCTGGCGGTCGCGCAAGCGATCGGCGCTTCGGGCCGCGAACTGCTTGCTGCGTCGGTGGCCGGCTACGAGGTCGGCATCCGCGTCGGCGAATTCCTCGGCCGTTCGCATTACCGGATCTTCCACACGACATCGACGGCCGGACGCCTGGCCGCTGCCGCCGCGGTCGGCCGGCTGCTCGGGCTCGATGCCGAGCAGATGCTGCACGCCTTCGGCTCGGCCGGGACGCAGGCCGGCGGCTTATGGGAATTCCTGCGTGATGCGGCCGATTCCAAGCAGCTCCACACGGCCACTGCGGCCGCCGACGGGATGATGGCGGCGTACCTGGCGAAAGACGGATTCACCGGCGCACGCCGCATCCTCGAAGGGCTGCAGGGCATGGCCGCCGGCATGTCGACCGACGCCGATCCGGCGAAGCTCACGGACCGCCTCGGCAGCCGCTGGGCAACGGCCGAGACCTCGTTCAAGTTCCATGCGTCGTGCCGTCACACGCACCCGGCCGCCGACGCGCTGCTGCAGGTGATGAAGGCGAATTCGCTGCGCGCCGACCAGATTGCCGGCATCACCGCGCGCGTGCACCAGGGCGCGATCGACGTGCTCGGTCCGGTGACCGATCCGCAGACCGTGCACCAGGCCAAGTTCTCGATGGGCACGGTGCTCGGGCTGGTCGGCGAGTTCGGCGAGGCCGGGCTCGTCGAATTCGACGAGAAATTCAAGGATCCGGGTGTCGTTTCCGTGCGCGAGAAGACGAAGATGGTGCTCGATCCCGAGGTCGATACCGCCTATCCGCAGCGCTGGATCGGCAAGGTCAGCGTCAAGACCGTCGATGGTCGCGAGTTCGACGGCCGCGTCGACGAGCCGAAGGGCGATCCCGGCAACACGCTGAGCCGCCCCGAGCTCGAGCACAAGGCGCGCAAGCTGGCCGCCTACAGCGGCGCGGCGACCGACGAAGAGATGACGCGGCTGATCGAGCGCATCTGGACGATGGCCGACACGGCGCAGGTCGGCCCGCTGCTCGGATGACGGCCGTCGCGCGCTCGTATCTGTTCGTGCCGGGCAACCGGCCCGAACGCTTCGAGAAGGCGCTCAAATCGGGCGCCGATGCGCTGATCGTCGATCTCGAAGACGCGGTACCCCCGCAGGACAAGGCGTCAGCGCGCACGGTCACCTCCGACTGGCTGGCACGGCAGTCGCGTGGCGACACGCAACTGCTGGTGCGGATCAACGCGGCCGCAACCGAATGGTTCGCCGACGACCTGGCCGCCTGCAGCCATCGGGCGCTCGACGGCATCGTGTTGCCGAAGGCGGAGTCGGTCGACGAACTCGCGAAGCTGTCCGAGCGGCTCGGCGGCGGTGTCGCGCTGCTGCCGCTGATCGAGACCGCGCAGGGCTTCGCCCGCGCCGGCGAACTGGCCGCCGCCCCGGCCGTCCAGCGCCTGGTGTTCGGCACGATCGATTTCCAGCTCGATCTCGGCATCGAGGGCGAGGAGCTCGAGCTGCTGTACTTCCGCTCGCAACTGGTGCTGTGGTCGCGGCTTGCCGGCATCGCTGCGCCGGTCGATGGCGTCACGACCAGCCTCGACGACGAGGCACAGATCCACGCCGATGCACAGCGCGGCCGCCGGCTCGGCTTCGGCGCCAAGCTGTGCATCCACCCGCGCCAGCTCGCCGCCGTGCATCGTGCCTACCGGCCGAGCGCCGAGGAGGTCGCCTGGGCGCGGCGCGTCGTCGAAGCCGCCGATGCAGCGCAGGGCGCGGCCGTCGCGCTCGATGGAAAGATGGTCGACCGGCCCGTGATCCTCAAGGCACGCGAAATCCTGGCTGCGATCAAGTAGCGGCCGCCACACGAATACAAGGAGTGCACGAATGATCCGCGACCAACAGACCCTGAACGCACTGCTCGACACGATCAGCCGATTCGTTCGCGAACGCCTGGTGCCGGCCGAGGAAGAAGTCGCCGAAACCGACGAGATCCCGGCAGCGATCCTCGAGGAAATGAAGGAGATCGGGCTGTTCGGGCTGACGATCCCGGAGGAGTACGGCGGCTTCGATCTCACGATGGAGGAAGAAGCGCTGGCGATGATCGAGATGGGCAAGACCTCGCCGGCGTTCCGCTCGGTTTTCGGCACCACGGTCGGCATCGGTTCGCAGGGCATCCTGATGGACGGCACCGAAGAGCAGAAGTCGAAGTACCTGCCGAGGCTGGCCACCGGCGAGATCATGGCCTCGTTCGCGCTGACCGAACCCGAGGCCGGCTCCGACGCCGCGTCGCTGCGAACGACGGCGATCCGCGACGGCGATCACTACGTCGTCAACGGCACCAAGCGCTTCATCACGAATGCACCCCACGCCGGCATCTTCACGCTGCTCGCGCGCACCGATCCGAAGAACAAGGGCGCCGGCGGCGTCACGGCCTTCATCGTCGAGGCGGGCACGCCCGGCCTCAGCTTCGGCAAGCGCGACAAGAAGATGGGCCAGCGCGGCGCGCACACCTGCGACGTGATCTTCGAGAACTGCCGCGTGCCGGCCGAGAACGTCATCGGCGGCAAGGAAGGCCAGGGCTTCCGCACGGCGATGAAGGTGCTCGAGAAAGGGCGCATCCATATCGCAGCGATCTGCGTCGGCATGGCGCAGCGGATGCTCGACGACGCTTTGCGCTATGCGATGGAGCGCAAGCAGTTCGGCCAGCCGATCGCCGAGTTCCAGCTCGTCCAGGCCTTGCTGGCCGACAGCAAGGCCGAGCTCTACGCCGCGCACTGCATGGTCATCGATGCCGCGCGCCGGCGCGACGAAGGCCAGAACGTCTCGACCGAAGCCTCGTGCTGCAAGATGTTCGCTTCCGAGATGTGCGGACGCGTTGCCGACCGGGCCGTGCAAATCTTCGGCGGGTCCGGCTACATGTCCGAGTTCGGCATCGAGCGCTTCTATCGCGACGCGCGCCTGTTCCGGATCTACGAAGGCACGACGCAGATCCAGCAGATCGTCATTGCGCGAAACATGGTGCGCGAGGCGAAGGGCTGAATTCGGCGACCTCAGCCGGCGTTCTCGAGCGGTACCTCCATCGATTGCAGGAATCGCGCCACGCAGACGTAGAAGCTCGCGGTCAGGGTCAGCTCCACGATGTCGGAGGCATCGAAGCCCTCGCACTTCAGCGCTTCGATGCATTCGGCCGACGCGGCGGGCCCGCGGGTCACCTCGTCGGCCAGCCGCAGCACCGCCTTCTCCTGCGCATCGAACAGCGTCGAGTTCGGCCAGTCGGCAAGCGCATCGATCTCGTCGCGCGTGACCCCGGCCGCCAGCGCCATCGTCTCGTGATGCACCCACTCGTACCGGGTGCCCGAGACCTGCGCGCCCCGCAGGATCAGCAGTTCGCGGATGCGACGCGAAGTTTTCGCTTCGAGCCGCAACGGCCAGGCGAAGTCGAGCCAGGCGCGCAGCATCGGCGGCGCGTGTCCGATGATCCGGTACAGGTTCGGCAGCGCAACGCCGCGCGCCCTCACTTCGGCGAACATCTCGCGCAGCGCCGGGTCATCGGGGTTTTCGGGAATCATCGGCAGGCGCGACATGTCTCGTTCTCCACTGAAGCTGTCTTTTTCCGGGGCGTACATTCGACGGCAGCCCTTACTCGACCTTGGCGCCCGAGGCCTTGACGATCGGGCCCCAGCGCTTGACTTCCTCGTCGATCATCGCCGCCATCTGCTCGGGCGTTCCGCCGACGATGTCATAGCCCAGCTCCCGGATCCGCTTGACGAACGCGGGTGCCTCGACGGCCTTTCGGCCCTCGGCATTCAGCCGGGCGACGATGTCGGCGGGCGTGCCAGCCGGCACGGCCAGGCCGAACCAGGCGCCGGACTGGTAACCCGCGACGCCGGCCTCGATCATCGTCGGAAGATCGGGAAGCGCAGCAGCGCGCTCTGCACCGGTCGTCGCCAGCGCGCGCAGCTTGCCCGAACGGACATGCGAGATCGCCGACGGAATGTTGTCGAACATCAGATCGACCTGTCCGCCCATCAGGTCGGTGACCGCCGGAGCGCTGCCCTTGTACGGCACGTGCACGATGTCGAGGCCGACCATGTGCTTGAACATCTCGCAGGACATGTGGATCGACGAGCCGAAGCCGCTGGAAGCGCAGGTCAGCTTGCCCGGTTGCGCCTTCGCCAGGGCGATCAGCTCCTGGACGGTGTTGGCCTTCACCGAAGGATGGACGACCAGCACGTTCGAGAACGAGGCCAGCGCGATCACCGGCGCCAGGTCCTTGTTCGGGTCGTAGCTCAGGTTCGCGTACAGGAACGGCGAGATGCCGTGCGTGCTGCTCGCGGTCGTCAGCAGCGTGTACCCATCAGGCGCCGCGCGGGCGACCATCTCGGAGCCGAGGTTCGCGCCGGCGCCAGGCCGGTTCTCGACGACGACCGGCTGGCCGATCGTCTTCGTCAGCTCTTCGGCCGTGGCTCGGCCGATGATGTCGGTGGCTCCGCCGGGCGCGTAGGGCACGACCAGACGGATCGGTTTCGTCGGATAGTCCTGCGCCTGAACGCTGCCGGCAAGGGGGACGGCGAACGACAGCGTGGCGGCGATGGCAGCGAGGGCTCTCATGGCAAGTTGTCTCCTTGGCGTTGTGTGTGCCGATGGTACAGGCTGACGAAAGCCGCGGGCCGTCGGCTTTCCGGGCAGGGGGTCATCAAAACGAAAACGGGGCGCCGTGCGCCCCGTTTTCGATCGTCCGCAGGCCACGGACCTGGCCTCGGTATCAGACGATGCCCTGCGCGATCATCGCATCGGCCACCTTGACGAAGCCTGCGATGTTGGCGCCGGCCACGTAGTTCACGCCGCCGTCGCGGCCCTTGCCGAGCCCGTGCTCGAGGCAGGCGGCATGGATCGACCCCATGATCTCGCGCAGGCGGCGGTCGACCTCGTCGCGCGTCCACGACATGCGGATGGCGTTCTGGCTCATTTCGAGCCCCGACACCGTCACGCCGCCGGCGTTGGCGGCCTTGCCCGGCGCGAACAGCACGCCGGCTTCGTGGAAGACGTGGACCGCTTCCAACGTGGAGGGCATGTTGGCGGCTTCGGCGACACACATGCAGCCGTTGGCGACCAGCATGCGGGCGTCGTTCGCGTCGAGCTCGTTCTGCGTGGCGCAGGGCAGTGCGATCTCGCAGGGAATGTGCCAGGGGCGCTTGCCTTCGAAGTATTCGTAGCCGTGCGTCTGGGCGAAATCGATGATGCGGCCGCGCCGGACTTCCTTCAGGTCGACCAGCTCGAGCCATTGCTCGGCGGTCAGCCCCTCGGGCAGGTGCAGGGTGCCGCCCGAGTCGGACAGCGCGACGACCTTGGCGCCGAGTTGCATCGCCTTTTGCGCCGCATACTGGGCGACGTTGCCCGAGCCCGAGATCGTCACCCGCTGGCCTTCGAGCCCTTCGTTGCGACGCTTGAGCATGTCTTCGGCGAAGTAGACGGTGCCGTAGCCGGTGGCTTCGGGGCGGATCAGGCTGCCGCCGTAGTGAACGCCCTTGCCGGTGAGCACCGGACTGAATTCGCCTTCGAGCTTCTTGTACATGCCGAACATGTAGCCGACCTCGCGGCCACCCACGCCGATGTCTCCGGCGGGCACGTCGACATCGGCGCCGATGTGCTTGTGCAGCTCGGACATGAAGGCCTGGCAGAAGCGCATGACCTCATGGTCGCTGCGCCCCTTCGGGTCGAAGTCGGCGCCTCCCTTGCCGCCGCCCATCGGCAGCGTCGTCAGCGAGTTCTTGAAAACCTGCTCGAAAGCGAGGAATTTCAGGATGCTCAGATTGACCGACGGATGGAACCGGATCCCGCCCTTGTACGGACCGATCGCGCTCGACATCTGGACCCGGTAGCCGCGGTTGACCTGCACCTGGCCGCTGTCGTCGACCCAGGGCACGCGGAACATGATCGTGCGCTCGGGTTCAGCCAGTCTTTCGAGCAACGCGGCTTGCCGGTATTTCGGATTCGACTGCAGGAACGGCCAGATGCTTTCGAACACCTCCTTGACCGCCTGGTGGAATTCCGGCTGGTGCGGGTCGCGGGCCTTCAGTCGACCGAGAAAGCCTTCGAGCGTTTCGGCGTCGCCGGCGCCGGGTCGGGTCACGGTTGCTTGATTCATCTTGTCGGATTGCTGGGGGTTGCCGTTCCGGTCGGAACGGGCGGACCGGGTCCGGGGGGCGGACAATCTATCATGTCCGACATTCCGGCGCCGTTTTTTGTTTGCGACACCTGAGCGGCCGCTCGTCGGGTAGCGGACTCCGCGAACGAGTCGCCACTCGGCATTCGAGGGTGTCGGTCGCGGCATGGTGTATCCTTGCGTATCCGGTTCCGTTCCGGCGACACGGCCACGAGTCTCGCTCGATCGGGTTGCACGCAACGGGCCATCGACCTCGCCATCGCCGGGCGCATTGCGACCAGTTCCGTCCCGGGCGGCGTCCTGTCAAGCCATGTCGATCGTCCGCCGACGCGAGTCGTCGCTGCAGACCTGCACGCGTGGTTTTTCCGCGGGAGTCGAGACAGGCCGTTACCGCATTTCTCGCACGGTCGAATCCGTCGATGAATACGCTCGAAGCCAAGATCGTTATCGAAACCGCTCTGCTTTGCGCACAGCAGCCGATGCCCATCGCTGAACTGCGCCGGCTGTTCGCCGACGAAGTGTCGGCCGACACGGTGCGCGTGCTGCTGGACGAACTGCGCGACGACTGGCAGGGCCGCGGAGTCAGGCTCGTCTCGCTGGCAACCGGCTGGCGTTTCCAGACGGCGCCCGAGATGGCGCCCTTCCTCGAGCGGCTGCACCCTGAGAAGCCGCCGAAGTATTCGCGTGCCGTGCTCGAGACGCTGGCGATCATCGCTTACCGGCAGCCGGTCACTCGCGGCGACATCGAGGAGATCCGCGGCGTCACGGTATCGGCGCAGATCGTCAAGGCGCTGGAAGAGCGCGGATGGATCGAGGTGATCGGACACAAGGACGTCATCGGGCGTCCGGCGCTGTTCGGCACCACGCGACAGTTCCTCGACGATCTCGGCTTGCGCGCCTTGAGCGAGCTGCCTTCGCTCGAATCACCCGATGCGCCGGCGGCCGCGGCGGCGCTCGAGCAGCAGTTGGCCTTCGCCACAGCCGAAGGCGAATCCTCCGCTCCGGAGTCCGAATCAACCCACCTCAGCGAATCGACGAGGCAATCTTGACCAACGAACATCCCCGCGACGAGCAGCCCGGCGGCATCGCCATCGATGTCGAACCTCGTGCGGCGGACCGAAGCGAAGCCGATGCCGTTCCCGCGGGCGCTGCCGGCGCTGCGCCGAAATCCCCGGCGTCGCAAGGCTCTTCGCCCGGTCGGCGTCGCGCCACGCGCCGCGTCGCGAGCGACGACTCCGCGCCGCCTGCAGGCGGCGACCCGGTCGAAGCGCCGGCCGGTGCCGTGGGCGCTCCGGAGAGGACACGGGCATCGGCTGCTGCTCGACGGCGGGCCGCCGATCAGGGCGCTGGATCAGACGCGGCCGTGACCGACGAT
>CALLYQ010000109.1 GCA_937858875.1 uncultured Lautropia sp.
CCGCGCGCAGGCCGGCTGGACCGTCGCAGCCGTCAGGCCGGCACCACCGCTGCTGGCATCTGCCGCGGGCCGCGAGGCGCCGGTGCAACTGCCGGCGCCCACCGACGGCCAGAACACGGTCGCCGACTACCGTTCGCTCGGCATCCCGATGGGCCGGCATCCGCTGGAACTGCTGCGCCCGCTGCTCGGACCACACCGACGCAGTGCGCAGGCCTTGCGCGAGCTGCCCGACGGACGCACGGTGCAGGTCAGCGGGATCGTCACGCACCGGCAGCGCCCGGAAACGGCTCGCGGCACGATCTTCATCACGCTCGAGGACGAAACAGGCACCGTCAACGTCATCGTCTGGCCGAAGGTCTTCGAACGCCAGCGGGCGGCGGTTCTCGGCGCCCGGCTGATGACCGTGCGCGGACGATGGCAGCGCGACGTCGAAACCGGCGGCCAGGTCATGAACCTGATCGCGCGCCGAATCGAAGACGACAGTGCGCTGCTTGGCCGGCTGACGGTGCGCAGCCGCGACTTCAGATAGCGCAGCCGCCGAACGGAGGCTGCGACCCAACCCAGCGGCCTCGGAACACGCCAGTTGTCAAGGGATAATCGCCTCATCATGGTTCGACCGGATCCGCAAGTGTCCCGCCTCCCTTCCGACGACCACGCTCTCTCCGATACCCCGCAGGCCGTGCGCCTGTTCCACCGCCTGATCGTCTGGCTCGGCCTGCGCGACTCGGTGGTCGCGATCACGATCCCGCTGATGCTGCTTTCGGCAGCGCTCGCCGTGCTGGTCCGCGTCCTGGTCGCACCGCCGATGGGTAGCTTCGGCTACCTCGTCACGGCTGGCGTGGCCGCCGCTGTCACGCTGATCCTCGGTGCGCCGCTGATCACGCTGGCGGCCGACCTGATCCTTCGACTCGACCGCAGCCAGCGTGCGCAACGCTATCTGGCAACCCACGACTCGCTGACCGAACTGTGCAACCGGCGCGAGTTCTTCCGGCGTGCCGCGCATGCACACGAGCGCGCACGGCGAAGCGCGGGCAGCAGCTGGCTGATGATGATCGACCTCGACAGCCTCGAGGCTATCAACGACGAATGGGGCCATCTCGCAGGCGACCGAGCGATCCGGCACGCCGCCGACCTGTGCCGCGCCGAAACCCGGGCGGTCGACGTGCTCGGACGCTATGGCGGCGACAAGCTCGCGCTGCTGCTGGTCGGCGTCGATAACGAGGGCGCGCTGGCGATCGCGACGCGGCTGCGCAAGCGCATCGCCGAAAGCGCACTCTCGCTCGACAGGCCGCGTCGCCTGAGGCTCAATGCGAGCATCGGCCTTGCGCCGATCGCGTCGCCGAACGGCACTTTCGAGCGCGGGCTTGCCGACGCCGACAGCGCCTTGCGCCAGGCCAAGCGGCTCGGACGCAACCGGCTGTGCGTCTACGGCGAAGAACGCGAGGCCGAGCCCGTCGCCGCCTGAGAGGCTGCGATTGCCTCTCAGCCTCTGACTCTGTCAAGCACTCGACTGCGCCGAGGCCGACTCGGCATTCGCGTCGGCCACCACCAGTGCCGTCATGTTGACGACCCGGCGCATCGTCGACGACGGCGTCAGGATATGCGCCGGCCGCGCCGTGCCGAGCAGGATCGGCCCGACGGTGATGCCGTGCCCGCCGGTCACCTTCAGCACGTTGAACAGGATGTTCGCCGAATCGAGGTTCGGCATGATCAGGATGTTTGCCGTGCCGCTCAAGGTCGAGTCCATCAGGAAACGACCGCGGATTTCCTCGGACAGCGCGGCATCGCCGTGCATCTCGCCATCGGCCTCGATGTCGGGTGCAAGCTCACGGAACAGCTCGCATGCACGGCGCATCTTGCGCGCCGAAGGTCGCCGGCTCGAGCCGAACATCGAATGCGAGAGGAAGGCGACGCGTGGCGGGATGCCGAAGCGCCGGACTTCCTCCGCGGCCATCAGCGCGATCCGTGCGAGCTGCTCGGCATTCGGATCGTCGTTGACGAAGGCGTCGGCGATGAACAGGTTGTGCTTCTCCAGCATCAGCGCATTCATCGTGGCCAGGCAGGGCGCGTCGGGTCGCACGCCGATCAGCGACTCGACGTGCTCGAGGTGCGCGTCGAAGCGGCCGACCAGCCCGCAGAGCATCGCGTCGGCGTCGCCCAAGCGCACCATCATCGCGGCGATCGCCGTGTTCGAGCGGCGCACCATGGCCTTGGCGGTGTCGGGCGTCACGCCTTCGCGCCCCATCAGCTGGTGGTACGCCTCCCAGTACTGGCGAAAACGCGGATCGTCTTCTGGATTGACCACCTCGATGTCGCGCCCCGGCTTCAGCCGCAGCCCGGCGCGCTGGATCCGCTGCTCGATGATGTCGGGCCGCCCGATCAGGATCGGCCTCGCCATGCCGTCGTCGACCGCCACCTGTGCTGCGCGCAGCACGCGTTCGTCCTCGCCCTCGGCATAGGCGACGCTGCGTGGCGCAGCCCGCGCCGAATCGAAGACCGGCCGCATGAACATGCCGGTGCGGGTCACGAAGCGCCCGAGCGAGCGCCGATACGCGTCGAAATCGGTGATCGGGCGCGTCGCCACCCCCGACTCGGCCGCCGCCCGCGCAACCGCCGGCGCGATGCGCAGGATCAGCCGTGAGTCGAACGGCGTCGGAATGATGTAGTCGGGACCGAACACGAGCTCCTTGCCCGGATAGGCCGAAACGACTTCGTCGCTCGATTCGGCCTTGGCCAGTTCGGCGATCTCGCGCACGCAAGCGAGCTTCATCTCCTCGGTGATCCGCGTGGCGCCGCAGTCGAGCGCACCACGAAAGATGTAGGGGAAGCAAAGGACGTTGTTGACCTGGTTCGGATAGTCGGAGCGGCCGGTCGCGATGATGCAGTCGGGCCGCACCGACTGGGCGATCTCGGGGCGGATCTCCGGCTCGGGATTGGCCAGCGCCAGCAGCACCGGACGCTCGGCCATCGAGTCGACCATCTCCGCGCTGACGACGCCCGGCTGCGAGCAACCGAGCAGCACGTCGGCGCCCCGAAGCGCGTCGGCCAGCGTGCGCGCATCGGTATCGCGACACCAGGGCCGCTTCGATTCGTCGACCGAATCGAGGCGGCCGTCATGCAGCACCCCTTTCGAATCGACGACCAGGACCTTGGCCGGGTCGATGCCCAGCGCGACCATCATGTCGAGGCAGGCGATCGCCGCCGCGCCGGCGCCCGAGGCAACGAGCCGCACGTCCTCGATCTTCTTGCCGACGAGCTCCAGCCCGTTCAACAGCGCCGAACCCGAGATGATCGCGGTACCGTGCTGATCGTCGTGGAACACCGGGATCTTCATCCGCTCGCGCAGCTTGCGCTCGATGACGAAGCACTCGGGCGCCTTGATGTCTTCGAGATTGATCCCGCCCAGCGTGGGTTCGAGCGCGGCGATGATCTCGACCAGGCGGTCGGGGTCGCGCTCCGCGAGCTCGATGTCGAAGACGTCGATGCCGGCGAACTTCTTGAACAGGCAGCCCTTGCCTTCCATCACCGGCTTGCCGGCCAGCGGACCGATGTCGCCGAGCCCGAGCACCGCAGTGCCGTTGGTAACGACGCCGACAAGATTTCCGCGCGACGTGAACTCGGCAGCCAGCGTCGGATCTTCCTCGATCGCCAGGCAGGCATAGGCGACGCCGGGCGAATAAGCCAGCGAAAGATCGCGCTGGTTCGCCAGGGCCTTGGTCGGCGTGACCGAGATCTTGCCTCGCGTAGGCGCCCGGTGATAGTCGAGCGCCGCCTCCCGCAACGCGGCCTCGGCCGCGGACAACTTCCGGTCCCCGTCTTCCATGTTCTCCTCTCCGAGCAGGTTGTACCGGCGCCGTCCCGCCCGCCGGACGACCGGGCGCCGCCGGTCCGGACGATTCTATGCCGATCCGCACGCCGCCGAACAGGGCGGGCGGCAGCGAGTGCTCGCAGCGCACGAATCGCCTGCCCGAATGCGATCGCAAGCTTGCTTCGCGACGAGTCGCTACGCTTGATCAGCGCGAGATCAACTCGCGCGCGATACCGCGATAGAGGCCTGCGAACCGCCCCGACGTCTCTCGGTGCGGCTGCGCGGGGCTCGCCTGCCGGGGCCCTGGGCAAGCCGCTCGCGACCG
>CALLYQ010000110.1 GCA_937858875.1 uncultured Lautropia sp.
GTTCCGCGGCGGCGGTGCGAACTGGGGCGGCGTCGCCGTCGACCCGCAACGCAAGCGGGTCTTCGTGAACACGAACCGGGCCGTCAACCGCGTGACGCTGATCCCGGCCGACGAGGTCGCGGCGCGGCGCAAGGCCGAGCCCGGCAAGGAGATCTCGCCGATGCGTGGTGCACCCTACGGGATGGTCCGCGAGATCCTGCTGTCGCCGATCGGCATGCCCTGCAACGAGCCGCCCTGGGGCGCCCTCGCAGCCGTCGACGTCGAACACGGCCGTTTGGCCTGGGAAGTGCCGCTCGGCAACACACGCAAGCTTGCTCCCTTCGGGATGGCCTTTCGTTTCGGCACACCGGGCTTCGGCGGGCCGATCGTCACGGCTGGCGGCGTGCTGTTCATCGCAGCGACGATGGACAAGCTGCTTCGGGCCTTCGATGCGGACACCGGCGAAGAACTATGGGCCGGCGAACTGCCCTACGGTGGCCAGGCGACGCCGATGACCTATGCGATCGGCGGCAGGCAATATGTCGTCATCGCGGCCGGCGGCCACCCGTCGTTGGGCAACGAGATCGGCGATGCACTGCTGGCCTTCGCGCTGCCCTGAACCCGGCAAGGGCATGAACGTGCCTGCGTCACGACGCCGGCGCCGGGTTCGCCGCGTTGTCGGCCACGCCCTCGACGCCGGACTTGCGCGCGCAGTGTGCGCAGCAATAGATTGCCTCGCCCGACTGGATGCCGTGGCCGATGATCGTGCAATCGCAGTGCGCACAACGCGGGGCCATCATGTGGATCGCGCATTCGAAGCTGTCGAAGGTCTCGGTCCGGCCGGCCAGAGTCACTTCGAACGAACGCGGATAATCATTTCCGCAGACTGCACAACGTCCCATCGATCGCTCCTTTGCCGGAGAATCCGGCGGTAGAGCGTCGACTCCAGCAAGCGGGGTGCGCGGACAGCGGATCAGCGTCTGCAGACTTCGCGCAGCAGTTCGTCCCACTCGGCAACGAAGCGCGCGATGGAGAACCGGCTTTGCGCCGTCGCGCGCGCTGCCTCGCCCCAACGGCGCGCGGTCTCCCGGTCATGAATCAACGCGTCCATCACTTCGACCAGCCGCTGCGGACGCGTATCGACGTAGCCGTTGACTTCGTTTCGGATCACGGTCGGCAACTCGGTCGTCGCCAGGCCGACGATCGGCATGCCGATCGCCATGGCTTCGACGACGGCCAGGCCGAGGCTCGTATAGCGGATCGGATTGAAGAAGAAGCGATAGGCAGCCATCGTGGCCGCCAGTTCGAGGTTCGGAACCTCGCCGTCGCCGCCCAGCGATGCGCTGTCCATGCCGACCAGCGTCAGCGGCACGCGCTCGCGCGCGAATTCGAATACGTCGAGCCCGAGGCGCCGGCCACGCCGGCGCAGATTGTTCACGACGACGATGCCACGGTCCAGCCGGCCGCTGTAATGCACGCCTTCGGGGACGATCACGCCGTGTTCGATCACGCGCGCCGGCGTCTGGCCGCCGTCCCACATCAGCGCATTGAACGGTGTCACGTGGACCAGCACGTCGACGGTATCGGCGGCCCAGTGCCGCGTCTGCGTCGGGTGCTCCTGCGGCGGATCGTGTTCGAGATAGACGGCGGGCAGCCGCCGTTGCGCCGAAGACAGATAGCGGAGCCGGTCTTCGTCGAAGTCTCGTCTGGATTGATACAGCACGCAGTCGAACTCGCTGGCGGGTACCTGCTCGGCAGGCACCTCGTGCACGTTCGTTCCCCACGGCAGGCTGCCGACGCGGCCCGCGTGCCCCGGAGGATGTTCCGGCAGGGTCACCAGATGCAATTCGTGCGGGATCTGGCTCAGATAGTAGAGATAGTTTCCATGAACGTGCCAGGTCAGCACACGCAAAGGCCGCAGCGGGTCGCTCATCGGAGCGTCTCCTCCTCGATCGTTCGCTCCAGGGCCGCATCGTCCGTCACCGCGGCCAGAACCTCGCGCACATCGACCGCAGTCGCGCATTCGTGCTCGTAGGGGCAGACGGCGAACGCACAGGGCCGACAGGCGATCGGCGCCGCGAGCACCCGATGACGCACCGTATCGAGCGGAGCCCAGCGGCTCGTATCGGCACCGCAGCTGACGACGACGCTGGGCGTGCGCAGCGCCGCGGCGATATGCGAGATTCCCGTGTCGTTGCTGACGACGAACGTCGCCCTTTCGACCAGTGCACCCAGCGTCCACAGGCTCGTGCGGCCGGCCAGGTCGACAGAAGGCGAGCGCATCGAACGAGCGACCGATTCAACCAGGGGCTTCTCTGCGGTCGTTCCGGTCAGCACGACCGTGAAGCCCAGTTCGGCAAGACCGTCGGCGACGGCGGCAAAGCGCTCGGCCGGCCAGCGTCGCGAAGGCAACTGCGAACCGGGATGCACGCAGACGTAGCGGCGGCGCGCGTCGGCGTCGGCGTGGGCATCGGCATCGGCGAAGCCGGGCCAGATCTGCGCGATCCGCTGTCGATCGGTATCGTCGAGCGGGAACTCGAGCTCGGTGCCACGATCGGCCATTCCCAGATGCCGGGTCAGCTGCAGCAGGCGAACGATCTCGTGACCGCTGTCGGGCCAGCGAACGAACAGACGGTTCGCCGGTTGGTCGGCGAACCCCTGGCGCGCGGCCGTTTCGTCATGGAAGCCGGCAAGCCGGCCTGCTCCCAGCTGGCGCAGCAGCGGATTGACGACACCGCCGCTGCCGTGCAGCTGGATCAGCAGATCGAAGCGACGCTCGCGCATTCGCGAGCAGAACTCCGGCCAGGCCTGCAGGTCGGGTACGCGCTCCGGCAGACCCGGATAGCCGGGGAACTCGACGAAGTCGTCGACGCAGCGCATGCGCTCGACGGATGGCGCTCAGCACCGTCAGGCCGATCAGCGTCAGCCGAGCCCGGGGGCAAGCGGCACGGATCGCACGAAGCGCCGGGACCGCGCACAGCATGTCGCCGAGCATCAAGGCGCGAAACACGGCAACGCTGCGCACGCCCGCCCAATCGATCTCGTTCGCGACCCGGCTCACGGGAACAGCACCCGGAAGCGCCAGGCACCCCTGGCTCGCCAGTACAGTGCGAGGAAAGGAATCGCCGCCGAGGTCAGCAGCATCTCCAGCACATGCGACGGAGCCTGCGAAGTGCCGCGCAGGCGCCTTCTCGCAAACGCGAGGATGCCGGCGACGGCAACGCCGCCAAGCAGCCACGCGAGCCGCGTTCGACCGGCGACCGCTGCCGCGACGGCGCCGAAGGCTGTCGCAACGATGAGCAGGTACAACCAGGGCGGCCGACGCCGGATGCGCTCGACGAACAGCTGCGGATGCTTGCGGTACAGCAACGCGTCGAAGAAGACGTTTCGCTGCTGGCCCAGCGAGATGCCCCAGGGCGCCGGCCGAACCGGGTGAACGACGATCGCGTCGGGCGCGTGGCCGATCGTCGCACCGGCTTCCAGCAGCGAGAAATGCAGATCCGAATCTTCGCGCCAGGGCCGAGTGAAGCGCTCGTCGAAGCCCCCTACCCTGAGCAACGCATCGCGTCGCACGAAAACATTCGCAGTCACGAACTCGGCCGAGGCCAACCCGCCCGTCATCCGCCCGTGATCGGTCGGCCGTTCGGCGAGCGGCACGACGACACGTCCGGTGACCGCGTCCGGGCGGGCGGCGATCGCCGCAAGCCCGGCGCGCAGCCAGTCGCGATCCGGCACCGTGTCGTCGTCGGTGAATGCGATGACGTCGGCCTCGCTCGCCCGCCAGCCAAGGTTGCGTGCGCCGGCCGGCCCACGCGTCGCCACGGTCCTCAGACAGCGCAAGGCGGGCGTCCCGCCCGTTCGCGCGGACAGTTCGTCGATCAGCGCCTGCGTATCGTCGCTTCGGCCGTCGTCGACGACGACGATCTCGTAGCGCGAGGGCTCGAGCGTTTGCGCGAGCAAGGCGTCCAGGCAGCGACGCAGCAGCCCCGGCCGCCTGCAGGTCGCCATGACGACGCTGACCTCAGGCACGGAGTACCGGAAGTCCACGTCAGGCGCTCTCGCCCTGCAGTGGCGCCACAGCAAGCCCCTCGATCGCAAGCCCCTCGCCCGCCAGCCGCGGCAATACGCCTGCCGCCGGCAGAGGCGCAACCGCC
>CALLYQ010000111.1 GCA_937858875.1 uncultured Lautropia sp.
GCGACGAGGCGGACTTTGAGCGCGCCGCTGCCGGCGAGCCGGCAGATCCGGCAGTTCGACACCTGCCGCCTGATCCCGTCGCGCTTCGTCGCGCACGAAGATTCGGTGCTGGCCGCGCTCGCCGACAGCGACGCCGAGCTCGCCGACCTGTTCGATCTCGACAACGCGACCAACGACCGGCTGTTGGCAGAGCGCGGCCTGTTGCCGGGTATCGGCATCGACGAGCTGGTCTTCGGGATACCGAACTTCCGGGTCGTCAACGCCGCCTTCTGCCACGCACGGCCCGAAGGCAGTCGCTTCAACGGGCCGGAACGCGGCGCCTGGTACTGCTCGTTCGAGATCGAAACCGCACTGGCCGAAGTCGCGTTCCACAAGACCGTCGAATACCAGGAGATCGGCCGCTTCAATGACAGCGTCAGCTATCAATGCTTCCTGGCCGACTTCAGCCACGAGTTCCACGACCTGCGCGAGGACCGACGCTTCGCCGCCTGTCTGGATCCGCGCAGCTACCGCACATCGCAGCGCCTGGCGGCGCGTCTGCTCGATGCGGGATCGATCGGGCTCGTGTATCCGAGCGTTCGCCGCAGCGGCGGCACCAACCTCGCCTGCTTCCGGCCGGCGGTGGTCGGCAATCCGAGGGCCAGCGATGTCTGGCGGCTCACCTGGTCCGGAAGGCCCGAGCCCATGATCGAGCTCGAACGACCGGTGCGCGGGCGTCGCCGCGCACGCTGAACTCGACGCTGCCTGCGAACAGGAAATTCAACCGAGCAACTCGACCTCCGGCACGAGCCCCATCTTCGTCGCGCGTTCGGCGAGTCGCCGATCAAAGGTCAGGAAGGTTCCCGCATCCCGAGTTCGCAGCAGATGAAGTGCATCGGCGAAGTCGAGGCCGGACTCGGCCGCGTCCACCGCAGCCAATACAGCGGACCGGTCTTCGAGCGAAACGTGCTCGATCCCGGAGAGCGCGCGAGAACATTCGTATCGAGAACTCTCACCGGACCGCCCGAGTCGCGAGTACGGCGGCCGGATCGAAGTCCTCGAGACTTCGTGGGACCCCACGCGTTGGCGCCTTGACCAAGCCGGCGAGTTGCGCCACATCTCTGGTTCGGACCTCTCGCAGCACGCGCAGCTTCACGCCGTCGGGCTCCTCGAGAACCTGTACACGGGCTCCCGGACCGAGGCCGAGCCTGCGACGAATGTCGGCAGGGAGAACGATCTGACCCTTGGTGGACACGATAACGGTAGTCATCGGACCAGTATGCAACGGCTTACCACGTAAATCCATGCATCCAGCACGTCGCGATCAGGCGCCTTGCAGCCCGCGCGGCTTGCCCAGCAACTCGCGCAGACCGGCCAGCTTGGCCTTGGCGGCGTCGGCGCTGACCGTGGCGGCGGCCTTCGGCCGCACGTCGAGCTGCATCTCTTCGAGGAAGCGCGACGGCAGCTGAGGATATTTCTCGCGGCCGCGCTTGCGTTCGCGGCACCAGGTCAGCGTCAGGCTGCGCTGCGCGCGCGTGACGGCCACGTACATCAGCCGGCGCTCTTCCTCGATCCGGGCGGCTTCGCGGTCGCTCGCACCCGCGCGCTTTTCGTCGGGCCCCACATCGGCCTTCCCGCCCGGCTGCCGGCTGTCCCCGTCATCCGGCTCCTCGACGGCGAGCCCCCCATGGTGCGGCAACAGCCCCTCCTCGCAACCGACGATGAACACGTGCGGGAACTCGAGCCCCTTCGACGCGTGCACCGTTGTCAGCCGCACCGCGTCGAGCTCGCTGTCCTTGCGATCGAGCTGCGACAGCAGCGACACCGTCTGCGCGAGCTGCACCAGCGTCGAGCCGTCTTCGTCCGCGCGCTTCTTCAGCCAGTCGACGAAATCGCAGACGTTCTGCCAACGCACGGCGGCGACCTTGTCGTCGGCGACGGCGAACAGGTGGCCGCGATAGTCGATCGCGGCCAGCAGATCGTCGAGGACCTGCGCGGCCGGCTCCTTCGCGGCGCGCCATCCGATCCGGTTGACGAACTCGCCGAACTCGCGCAGCGGCTCCAGTTGGCGCACCGCGATCCGCTGCTCGGCGCCGGTCTCGAACAGCGCGGCAAACATCGACACCTGGCGCTCGCCGGCGTAGCTGCCCAGTGCGGTCAGCGTGCTTGTGCCGACGCCGCGCTTCGGCGTCGTGACCGCGCGGATGAAGGCCGGATCGTCGTCGTCGTTGGCCAGCAGCCGCAGGTAGGCGAGCAGGTCGCGGATCTCGGCGCGGTCGAAGAACGACTGGCCGCCCGACAGCACGTAAGGGATCTTTTCCTTGCGCAGCGCCTGCTCGATGATGCGCGCCTGGTGGTTGCCGCGATACAGGATCGCGTAGTCGGCGAACTTGCCGCGGCGTTCGAACTTGTGCGCCTGCAGCCGCGACACGACCGACTCGGCCTCGGCCTCGTCGTTGTCGCAGGGCACGACCAGTACCGGATCGCCGGGCCCGTGCTCGGACCACAGCTTCTTTTCATGCAGCTTCGGGTTGTGCGCGATCAGCCGGTTCGCCGCGGTCAGGATGTTCACGCTCGAGCGGTAGTTCTGCTCGAGCTTGATGACTTTCAGGTTCGGGTAGTCGCTGCCGAGCCGGTTCAGGTTTTCGAGCGTGGCGCCGCGCCAGCCGTAGATCGACTGGTCGTCGTCACCGACCGCGGTGAACGCGGCGCGCGGGCCGACCAGCAGCTTCAGCAGCTCGTACTGACAGGCGTTCGTGTCCTGGTATTCGTCGACCAGCAGGTAGCGCAGCTTCTCGCGCCAGGCCTGCGCCACCTCCGGATGCTCGCGCAGCATCTTCACCGACAGTCCGATCAGGTCGTCGAAGTCGACGGCCTGGTAGGCGACCAGCGTGGCCGCGTAGTCGCGGTACGCGCGCGCGACCTGGTGCTCGAGTTCGTCGGCGGCGTCGGCGGCGGCCGTGTCCGGATCGACGAGCCCGTTCTTCCACAGCGAGATCCGATGCTGCGCGTTGCGCGCGACCTTGCGGTCGGTCGTGCCGAGTGCGGTCTGCAGGATGCTGGCCGCGTCGTCGGAATCGAGGATCGAGAAGTTGCGCTTCAGGCCCAGCGCCGAGCCGTCTCGGCGCAGCATCTGCACGCCGAGCGAATGGAAGGTGCTGACCAGCGGACGCTCCGACTCGGGCAGCCTGACCATCTTGCCGAGCCGCTCGGCCATCTCCTGTGCCGCCTTGTTCGTGAACGTGATCGCGCCGATCGCACGCGAGGGAAAGCCCGCTTCGATCAGGCGAACGATCTTCTGCGTGATGACGCGCGTCTTGCCGCTGCCGGCGCCGGCGATGACGAGGCAGGGACCATCGAGATAGCGGATCGCCTCGCGCTGGGCGGGATTGAGCTGGGCGGACATCGGG
Organism: uncultured Lautropia sp.; assembly: GCA_937858875.1. Taxonomy (GTDB): domain Bacteria; phylum Pseudomonadota; class Gammaproteobacteria; order Burkholderiales; family Burkholderiaceae_E; genus Zeimonas. The sequence continues at coordinate 3,390 of CALLYQ010000111.1, forward strand.
ACACGTCGGGGAGGGACCCGGATTTTATCAACCGGGCGGCGGCCCGCTCACCAGGGATCATAGGTGCCGACGTTCCACAGATGGCCCTCGGGATCGTGGAAGCTGAAGCCGCGCCCGCCGTAGTCTTCGTCCTTGATTTCGATCGCGATCTTCGCGCCGGCTGCCTTCGCCCGCGCGTAGACGGCATCGGCATCGCCGACGATCAGGTACGCCGACTGCGTTTCCCCGCCGGCCTCGTCGGGCTGCTTCATCAGGCGCCCGAATTCGGTCTCGGTCGAAGGCACCGATCCGAGCATGATCATCCCGTTGCCGAGGGCGAGCTGCGCGTGCGCAATGCTGCCGTCGTCGTTCGGCACGACCAACTGCTTCTCGAATCCGAAGACCTTGCACAGCCAGTCGATCGCGGCCGGCGCATCGCGATAGCGCAGGCAGGGAATGATCGTGCTGCGGGTCCTGGTGGCGGGATCGGACATCGGCCGGCTCCGAGTGCGTTCAGAGCGGGGCAGTTTGCTGCGTCTTGCGCCGTCCCGGGCCGATCTCCACGTTCGCAGCAAGGCCCGGCCCGCCTCGAAGTCGCAGCGCCATGAAACGAACGCCCGGGATCGGATTGAACGTGTACGGTGCGACGTCACGGAAACCGAAGCGCTGATACAGCGCCTGGGCCTTTTCCATCCCCGGCGCGGTGTCGAGATACATGGCTTCGTAGCCGACGGCCCGGGCCTCGGCGACGATCCGGGCGACA
>CALLYQ010000112.1 GCA_937858875.1 uncultured Lautropia sp.
CGCTGCAGCGCGCTCGCGGGGTTCGCGATAGTGCTGGGCGCTGCCGTGGTAGGCCTGCAGGCCGCGCAGCCGCAAGGCCGGCGCCGATGCGGCGATGCGCGCGGCGATCGCGAGCGCCTGCTCGGGCTGCTCGACGCCGCAGCGTCCCTGTCCGACGTCGATCTCGATCATCACGTCGATCTGCGCGCCTTGCGCCGCGCAGGCGGCGGCCAGCCGCTCGACCGGCGCCGGATCGTCGACGCAGACGGCGATCCGCATCCCGGGCCGGGCGGCCAGTGCCGCGAGCCGCACGAGCTTGGCCTCGGCGACGACCTCGTTGCTGACCAGGATGTCGCGCACGCCGGCCGCAGCGAAACCCTCGGCTTCGCCGACCTTCTGCACGCAGATCCCCTGTGCGCCGGCGGCGAGCTGACGCAGCGCCAGTTCAGGACAACGATGCGCCTTGCCGTGCGCACGCACGGCGAGTCCGGCCGCCGCCGCCTGCGCGTGCAGCGCGGCGACGTTGGCTTCGCAGGCGTCGAGATCGAGGAGCAGCGCCGGTGTGTCGATCGCATCGAGACGGTCGCCGGCGCGCGCAGGCGGCGCCTGGAAGGGCAGATCGATCATCGCAGCTATGAGGCTGTCGGACTATGGGAAGGGGTCGCGCGGCGTACGGCAGGGATGCAGTGCAAGGCGCGCGAACGGGTCGATACCGGGCGGTATCGACCCATTCGCGTAACGCCGCAATGCGCCCTGCCGTGCGCCGCCCTGCCCCTTCCCATAGTCCGACAGCCTCCTATTGCCTGACGGTGTCGACGCCGGGCGGCGGAGTGAACGTGAAGTCATCGGGCGACATTTGCGCATTCCGCTCGATGCGGCTGAAGCCGAACACCGACACGCGGCCGAAGGCGTCGTTGACCTCCATGGCAACCGGCAGTCCGTTGCGAAAACCGATCGCGATCCGGTCGAATCCCTGGTCGGCCGATTTCGGCAGCGCCTCGACCCAGGCAACACCGGCGTGCTCGCCCAGATCCTTCAGCGTGAAGCCACGTTCGAGCTCGGCCGATCCGAACAGGATCGCCGCCGGCGTCGAACCGAGCGCATCGCCGAGTTCGCGGATGGTCACCTGGTTGAGGTCCTTGTCGTAGAACCAAAGCTGCTTGCCGTCGGCCACCATCAGTTGCTCGAACGGACGCTGCACGTCCCAGCGGAACTTGCCCGGCCGCTGGAAGGCGAACTCGCCGCTCGTCGATTCCAGCGTCTGGCCGCCGGCGCGCTGCACGCGCTGCGTGAACTCGCCGCGGGCGCTTTGCGTGTCGGACAGGAACTGCTCGAGCTGCCCCAGGCCGTCAGCGGCCAGCGCGCCGCCGGCGGGCAACACGAACGCCAGCACCGCCAGGCCCAGGGCCGGAATGGCCGCGTACGCGCGGAAAGCGAGGATCCGATGCAGCTTGATGCCGCGGTTCTCGATCGTTCGACGATTCATGCCGGCGAAGGTATCACGCGCAATGCCGGCCATTCGCCGATCCCGTGAACCGCGCTGCCCTTCGCCCGGCTCTCGGCGCTCGCGAATCGCGCGAATCGGCTGCAGCGGCCACCGGCCCCCGAATCAGTCCGCCAGCTGCTGCGGCACGAGCAGCTCGCGGTTCCCGTTCGACGCCATCGGCGACACGAGCCCCGACTTCTCCATCTGCTCGAGCAGCCGCGCCGCGCGGTTGTAGCCGATCCGCAGGTGACGCTGCACCAGCGAAATCGAGGCGCGCTTCTGCTTCATGACGACGGCGACCGCCTGGTCGTACATCGGATCGGACTCCCCGTCGACACCGGCTTCGGCCAGCGTCTGCGACAGGCCGCCGAAGCCGACCGCACTTCCCGAGTCGACCTCCTCGGGCACGCCGCCCTCGAGGATGCCTTCGATGTACTGCGGCTCCCCGCCCAGCGTGCGCCAGTGCTCGACGACCGCATGGACCTCGTCGTCGGCCACGAAGGCGCCGTGCACGCGAACAGGCAGTCCGGTGCCCGGCGGCATGTACAGCATGTCGCCCTGCCCGAGCAGCGATTCGGCCCCCATCTGGTCGAGGATCGTGCGCGAGTCGATCTTGCTCGACACCTGGAACGCGATCCGGGTGGGAATGTTGGCCTTGATCAGCCCGGTGATCACGTCGACCGACGGCCGCTGCGTGGCCAGGATCAGGTGGATGCCGGCCGCGCGCGCCTTCTGCGCGAGCCGGGCGATCAGTTCCTCGATCTTCTTGCCGACGACCATCATCAGGTCGGCCAGCTCGTCGATGACGACGACGATCTGCGGCAGCCGCCCGAGCGGCTCCGGCGCGTCGGGGGTCAGCGAGAACGGATTCGGGATCAGCTGCTCGCGCTTCTCGGCATCGGCGATCTTCTGGTTGTAGCCCGACAGGTTGCGCACGCCGAGCTTGCTCATCAGCCGGTAGCGGCGCTCCATCTCGGCCACGCACCAGTTCAGCGCGTTGCCGGCGTGGCGCATGTCGGTCACGACCGGCGCAAGCAGATGCGGAATGCCCTCGTAGGTGCTCATCTCGAGCATCTTCGGGTCGATCAGGATCAGCCGGACCTCCGAGGGCTCGGCCTTGTACAGCAGCGACAGCAGCATCGCGTTGATGCCGACCGACTTGCCCGAGCCGGTCGTGCCGGCCACCAGCAGGTGCGGCATCTTTGCGAGGTCGGCGACCACGGCATTGCCGGCGATGTCCTTGCCCAGCGCCATCGTCAGCGGCGACGTACTGTTCGCATAGACCTGCGAGCCGAGGATCTCCGACAGCCGCACCGTCTGCCGGCGCGCATTCGGCAGCTCGAGCCCCATCAGGTTCTTGCCGGGGATCGTCTCGACGACGCGGATCGACACCAGCGACAGCGCGCGCGCCAGGTCCTTCGACAGGTTGACGATCTGGCTGCCCTTGACCCCGGTGGCGGGCTCGATCTCGTAGCGCGTGATAACCGGCCCGGGCTGCGCGGCAACGACGTTGGCCGCCACGTTGAAGTCGGACAGCTTCTTCTCGATCAGCCGCGACGTGTATTCGAGCGTCTCGGCCGACACGCTCTCCTGCATCTGCGGCGGCTCGTCGAGCAGCGACAGCGGCGGCAACTCGGTATCCGACGGCAGCTCGGAGAACAGCACCGTCT
>CALLYQ010000113.1 GCA_937858875.1 uncultured Lautropia sp.
CCTCTTCGACGAAATCCTGGCGCGTGTAGACGATCGCGTGATCGCAGCCGAGGCCGCGCACGAACTCGGCCTTCGCATCGTTGCCGACGGTGCCGATCACGGTCGCGCCAAGACGCCGGGCCCACTGCACCATGAGCTGACCCACGCCGCCGGCCGCCGCATGGACCAGCACCGTGTCGCCGGGCTTCACGACATAGAGGCGCTTCAACAGGTAATGGCAGGTCAGCCCGCGCAGGTAAGAAGCGGCGACGAGGTCGTCGTCCAGCGCATCGGGAATCCGGATCAGGCGTTCGGCCGGCAGAAGGCGGTGTTCCACGTAACTACCGATGCCGACGTTCGCATGGGTGACGCGATCGCCCGGCGCGAGCCCTTCGACACCTGCGCCGATCTCCTCGACGACACCGTTGGCCTGCACGCCGGGGATGAACGGCGGCGTCGGTCCGTCGCCGTGCAACTGGCCGATCCGGTGATAGACGTCGACGAAGTTCACGCCGATGCCGGTGTGGCGCACCAGCACCTCGCCGGGGCCGGGCTTGCCGATTTCGGCACGGCCCGGCTCCAGCACTTCCGGACCGCCGAAGCCGACGATCCGCACGCAATCGGTCTGCATCGAGTCAGGCTCCGCGGAACACAGGCGCACGCTTCTCCATGAACGCGAGCGCGCCCTCGCGATAGTCGTCGCTGGCCATGCAGGCGGCGATCGCGGCTTCGGCCTTCGCCATCTCGCGATCGTCGGGGTCGCGGATCAGCTCGTTGACCGTGGCCTTCAGCGCACGAAGCGTCAGCGGCGCGTTCTCGGCCACTTTCGCGCACCAGTCGTCGACCGTCTTCTCGAACTCGTCGCCGGAGCCGACCTTGCTGACGAAGCCCATCTGAAGCGCATCGGCAGCGCCGAAGATGCGCGCCGAAAAGAAGATGTCGAGCGTGTTCTGCAGGCCGAACACCGACAGAAAGCGGCGCACGCCGATCGCGTTGTAGCCGAGGCCCAGGCGACCGGCGGGCATCCGGAACCTGGCGTCGTCGCGGCAGAAGCGCAGGTCGCAGGCGGCGGCCAGGCCGAGCCCGCCGCCCATGCAGATGCCTCGGATCTTCGCGACGACCGGTTTGCTGCAACGCGGCGGTCCCATGTAGGCAGCTTCCACCGCCTCGCCGTAGCGCGACTGCGCTTCGGGATCGGTGCGCTGCGTCTCGAACTGCGAGATGTCGGCGCCGGACACGAAGGCCTTGTCGCCCTCGCCTTCGATGACGACCAGGCGAACCGCGGGGTCGGCATCGAACTGCTGGAGCGCCTTCGGCAGCGCCATCCACATGTCGTGCGACATCGCGTTGTACTTGGCCGGGTTCGAGATGATGACGCGGCCGATCGGGCCGTCGCGGCGGGCGATCAATTCGGGCATTCGATGCTCCAGTGATGTTTCGATCATGGCGCGGGCGAACCGACATCCGCCCGCGTGGGCCAGGGCCTGTTCACAGGCCCCAATCAGCGCCCGCCTCCGGCGGCGATGGTCAGGTCGCGCTCGAGCGCGCCCTCGACTTCGACCCATTTGGCGAACTCGGCGGGCGACTCCGAGGGCGCGGCTTCGTTGCCCGAGCCTTCGAGCGTCGCGCGCAGTTTCGGATCCGCGAGGACCTTGCGACTCGCTTCGAACAGCCGGTTGACGATCGGCTCGGGCAGACCGGCCGGACCGTACAGGCCGAACGAGAAGCTGTAGTCGTAGCCTTCGACCCCGCCCTCGGCCACCGTCGGCAGATCCGGAAACAGCGGCGAACGCTTGGCCGAGGTCACGGCGATGACCTTCAGACGGCCGGCGCG
>CALLYQ010000114.1 GCA_937858875.1 uncultured Lautropia sp.
CAGGAAGCGGGCGTCGGCCAGGCCCCGGTCGAGTTCGGCGCAGATCGCGACGCCGCTGGCACGGCCGGCAAAATCGCCGGCATCGCGACCCAGTTGTGGGCTGCCGGGCTGATCGAGTGCACCGGCGAGCGTGGCGTCACCGGCATCGAGCACGGCTTCGATCAGCATCCGGCCCATCCGTCCGCCGGCGCCGGCAACCGCGATCGGCATCTTCGTGACCGTCGGCATCGTTGCTGCACGGGTCGTCATCTCAGGCGCCGTCCTTGCCCTGTTGCGGCCGGTAGCCGGGCAGCGCCGGGTCGTTCATGTCCTCGCGCAGCGGCAGCGGATCGGCCTGGATCGACGCGACGCGCTCGTCGGCGAAGCGCACGGTCACGCGACGCGTCTCGCTCTGGCCGTTCGGATGCGTGAACCGGAAGACGTAGTCCCAGCGGTCGGTGTGGAAGACGTGCCCGAGCAGCGGCGTGCCGAGCAGGAAGCGGACCTGGTCGCGGGTCATGCCTTCGCGCACCTGGTCGACCTGTTCGCGCGTCAGGTAGTTGCCCTGCGGCAGATCGATGCGGAAGGGCTCGAGCAGGCCGCTGCGGTTCGGGTCCTTCGACGCGCAGCCGACGCTCGCCAGGACGACGCCCGCAAGCAGGCTGGCCAGCGCGAGCGTGCGCAGCGAGGGCGGGTGGCTCGAGGCTCGACGGGCGCACGGAGGCGCCGCCGGATCCGCAATATCCGTATTCACCGTATTCATGTGCCGGGATGGGACGGGAGTCGACCGAAAGTCGATATGATACGTGCAGCCCCTTCCCCCATTTCACGCGCCATCGGGCGCCCGAGCATGTCCGGTACTCAAGAACTGAAGAGCATCGGCCTGAAGGCCACTCTGCCGCGGCTGAAGATCCTCGAGATCTTCCAGCAGGGCAAGCAGCGCCACATGAGTGCCGAAGACGTCTATCGCGAACTGCTTGCCGAGCAGCAGGACATCGGTTTGGCGACCGTCTATCGCGTGCTCAGCCAGTTCGAGCAGGCCGGCCTGCTCAAGCGCAACAACTTCGAAGTCGGCAAGTCGGTTTTCGAACTCGACGAAGGCGAGCATCACGACCATCTCGTGTGCCTGCAGTGCGGCCACGTCGAGGAGTTCTTCGACCCCGAGATCGAGAAGCGCCAGCACAAGATCGCCAAGGACCGCGGCTTCGCGCTGCAGGACCACTCGCTGTCGCTGTACGCGAACTGCACGCGCGTGAACTGCGAGTATCGGAATGCCGATCGCCACCGCGCGGAGCACGGCTGACTCCAACCTGGCCGACGCTCTCAGGCCTGGGCCAGCAATTCGCGCGCGTGCTTGCGCGTGGTGGCCGTGATCTCGGCGCCGCCGAGCATCCGGGCGATTTCCTCGATGCGTGCACCGCGGTCGAGCGGCTCGATCCGGCTGACCGTGCGCCCGCTTTCGAGCGCCTTGCTGACCCGATAGTGGTGGTGCGCCTTCGACGCGACCTGCGGCAGGTGCGTCACGCACAGGACCTGCCGATCGCCGCCGAGCTGGCGCATCAGTTCGCCGATGGCCTCGGCCACGGCGCCGCCGACACCGGCGTCGGCCTCGTCGAAGATCAGCGTGGGCACCGGATTCGCTTGCGCCGCCAGCACCGAAATCGCCAGGCCGATGCGCGACAGCTCGCCGCCCGACGCGACGCGGGCCAGCGGTCGCGGCGAGCTGCCAGCGTGGGCCGAAACCAGGAACTCGATCGCGTCGATGCCGGCGGCCGAGGGCTCCGACGCTTCGCAGGCGATCTTCAACTTGCCGCCGGCCATCCCGAGCTGGCCGAGATGCGCGGACACGCCGTCGGATAAACGCCTGGCGGCCTTGCGTCGCGCCGCCGACAGCGCGGCGGCGAGCCGGTCGTAGGCTTCGCGCGCCGACTGCACGCGGGCGCGCAGCGCGTCGACGTCCTGTGCCGCGTCGAGCTCGGCCAGCCGCTGGTGCAGCGTTTCGAGCGCCTGCGGAATCTCGTCGGGCGACATGCGCAAGCGGCGCGCGGTTTCGAAGATCGCGCTGATCCGCTGCTCGGCCTGGCTCAGTCGTTCCGGATCGAGGTCGACGCGGCTCGCGTAGGCCGACAGCGTCGATGCCGCCTCGTCGATCTGGATCGCGGCGCTGTCGATCAGCT
>CALLYQ010000115.1 GCA_937858875.1 uncultured Lautropia sp.
AGCACCCACAGCAGCAGCGCGCCTTCGTGCGAGCCCCAGGTGGCCGCGACGCGGTAGTGCACAGGCAGCGAGAGGTTCGAGTGCGTGGCAACCAGCAACACGGTGAAGTCGTTGGTCACGAACAGCGCCATCAGGCAGCCGAAGCTCAGCAGCGCCATCGCGAACTGCAGGTGCGCCGCGGGTTGGGCGCTGGCCATCAGCCGCGCACCGGCGGTGCCGCGCACGAAGCTGCCGATCATCGGCAGCGTGCTGAGCACGATCGAGAGCGCCAGCGCCAGCGCGATCGCGAAATGTCCGAGTTCGGCGGTCATGGCGTTCGCGCTCCGTTCGTTGCTGGTGCTTCGTGAATCACTGTTGCTTCTGGTACTGCTGGTATTGCGGCGTCGCGCTCATCGGATGGCCTGCGCGCTCGAGCGCCTCGGCGGCTTCCGGCGGCATGTAGTTCTCGTCGTGCTTGGCCAGCACCTCGTTGGCGCGGAAGCTGCCGTCGGGCTGGATCGTGCCTTGCGCGACCACGCCTTTGCCTTCCTTGAACAGGTCCGGGAGGATGCCGGTATAGGCGACACGGATGTCCCTGGCGCTGTCGGTGACGACGAACACGACGTCGGCGCCGTTGCCGGTGCGCTGCAGGCTGCCGGGCTGCACGAGCCCGCCGACGCGGAACGCGCGGCCCGACGGCGCCTTGCCCTCGGCGATCTCGGTCGGCGTGTAGAAGAACACCAGGTTGCTCTGGAAGGCGTTGAGCACCAGTGCGACGGCGACGCCGATCGCGGCGAGCCCGCCGAGGACCAGTGCCAGTCTTTTGTGACGCGGTTTCATTCGTTTCCGTTCAGCTTTCGCGAGCGTGTTCGAGCTCCGCCCGGAAGTCCTCGACGTGCCGCCACGCAGCCTGCCGGCGCCGGCGCAGCGCCCACAGTTCGATCGCGACCGCCAGTGCGAGCATCCCGTAGGAACTCCAGATGTAGAAGCCGTGGCCGCCCATCGCCAGCCATTCGCTCATCGTGCGACTCCCGACTGGGTCGTGGACGCGATCCCGCGCCCGCCGGCCGCAGCTTCGGTCGTTGCCGCGGGCGATTCCTTGCCTCCCTGGCCGCCGGTGCCGCCCCGGCCGCCGGCTCCGCCGGCCATCAGCGCATCGACCCAGTCGCTGTGCGCTTCGCGCTCGAGCATGATGCTGCGCACACGGTGCAGCACCGCGGCGATCGTATAGGACCAGGCGGCGAAGGTCATCAACAGCATCGCCGTGAGCATTGTCTCGGCCATCTTCGGCGCGGCCGTCAGCGAAATCGTGGCGCCCTGGTGGAGCGTGTTCCACCACTGCACCGAGAAATAGATGATCGGCACGTTCACCGCGCCGACCAGCGCGAGCAGCGCACAGGCGCGGTCGGCACGGCGCGGATCGTCGATCGACGCACGCAGCGCGATGAATCCCAGGTACAGGAACAGCAGGATCAGCGTGGACGTGAGCCGGGCGTCCCAGACCCAGTAAGTGCCCCAGGTCGGCCTGCCCCAGAGCGCCCCGGTCCACAGCGAAATGAGCGCGAACATCGCGCCGGTGGGCGCGAGCGCCTGCGCCATCATCGCAGACAGCCGCGTATTCATGACCAGCGACAGCCCGGACCAGAAGGCCATGACCAGGTAGATGAACATCGCCATCCAGGCCGCCGGCACGTGGATGAAGATGATCCGGTAGGACTCGCCCTGCTGCCAGTCGGTGGGCGCGACGACGAAGCCGATGTACAGGCCGACCAGGCTCAGGAGCACCGCCGCACAGCCGAACCAGGGGATCATTCGCCCGGCCAGCGGATAGAAACGTGCCGGCGACGCGAACTGGAACCAGAAGCTTCCCGTCGTCATCATTCGTGTGCGATTCTAACTGCCAGCGCAGCGGCGAACGGCCCGAAAACCCAGACCAGGATCAAACCTGCGCCAAGCAGCGACAGGTGGGCTTCGGCGCCGATGCCGGCTGCAAAGGATTCGACCGCACCGGCCCCGAAGATCAATACCGGCACGGCCAGCGGCAGCACGAGCAGCGCCAGCAGCGAGGCGCCGCCGCGTGCACCGAGCGTCAGCGCGGCCGTCGTCGCGCCCAGCCAGGACAGGATCGGCGTGCCGAGCGCCAGCGACGCGACGAGGATGCCGATCGCGTCGGCGGCCAGGCCGAACTGCAGGCCGGCGAGCGGCGCCAGCAGCAGCAAGGGCAGCCCGGTCACCAGCCAGTGCGCAAGCACCTTGCCGGCGATCAGCGCCGGCAGCGGCGCCGGCGCCAGCAAGATCTGTTCGAGCGTGCCGTCGGCCCAGTCGGCCGCGAACAGCCGCGGCAGCCCGAGCAGCGTGGCCAGCAGCGCCGCCACCCAGGCGATGCCGGGAGCGATCGCGCGCAACAGCGTCGGATCGGGGCTGACCGACAGCGGGAACAGGCTGGCGTCCAGCAGGAAGAACAGCCGCACCACGGCCAGTTCCGCACGCGAGCGCGCCGCCAGGTAAAGGTCGCGCCGGCAGGCCCAGACGAGCGCGGACGACGCCGACATCGGCGGCAGGTCGGCCTGCATCAACGCGGCGCATGGTCGGCCAGCGACAGCTCGAGCGGCCGTTCACGCACTGGCAGCGGCTGGTGCGTGGCGACGACGGCGAGGCCGCCGTTCGCCAGGTGCGAGTCGAGGAGTTCGCCGAACAGTTGCTGGCCGGCGGTGTCGAGCGCCGTGGTCGGCTCGTCGAGCAGCCACAAGCGCTGACGGGCACCGGCCAGCCGCGCCAGAGACAGGCGCCGGCGCTGGCCGGCCGACAGCCGGCCGAAGGGCAGGCGAGCCTGGCGAGCCAGGCCGGCGCGCGCAAGAAGCTCGCGTTCTCGTGCGTCGCCGAGATGGTTGTCAAGTTCGCGCTGCAGGCGCAGGTTGTCCGCCGTCGACAAGCCGTCTTTCCAGCCGGCCGCATGCCCCTGGAACAGGCAGGCGGCGTGCCAGTGCGGATCGCCGACGCGTCGCGGTTCGCCGTTCCAGTGCACCTCGCCGGCGGTCGGCCTGACGAGTCCGGCGAGTGCCCGCAGCAACGTGGTCTTGCCGGTACCGTTCGGGCCGGTCAGCTGCAGCCAGCGTCCGGCTTTCAGCTCGAAGCCGACGCCGGTGAACAGCGTCCGGATGCCGGCTGCGCAGGCCAGCTCGGCCGCGGCCAGCGCGGCGCTCACGGTTCGACGTTCCGGTCGATCAGGATCGCGATGCCGTCGCTGCCCTGCTCGACGCTGACCGGCTCGCCGTACAGGTCACCGGGTTTGCGGATCGCGTCGCCCGATACGCTCAGCCGGGCTTCGATGGCGATCGCGCCGACCGAGGACAGCGGGCGCGACGGGTCCATCGCGTTTTCGTCGTCGAGCTCGAAGTCGACCGGCAGCCGGGCAGCCGGCACGCGGAGCACGGCCACCGGGACCCTCGGCCCTTGCGCGGCGCGCGCGATCACGAACAGCGTGGCGTTGGCCGGCAAGCGTCCGGCCAGCTTCGACGCGACGCTGACCGTGCCGCGCAGCGCGGGCTGCGAGGCGGCTGCGCTGGTTCCAGGGACAGCGGCAGAGGCAGCCGGCGCGACAGGCGAGGGGGCGGCTGCGACCGACGGCGAGGACGGACCCGGACTCGCGGCCTCTGGCTGCTTGCCGGACGCCCCCAGTTCGGCGGCGATCTGTTCGACGATCGCGCGAATCTGGCCGGCTTCGCCGGATTCCGGCGGCAGGCTCGCCAGTAGCTGGCTGAGGTAGCGGTGCGCCTGCGGCAGGTCGCCGGCGCGGTAGCGCGCCGCGCCCATCAGCGCGACCGACTTCTGGTCGTTGGGGTCGGCTGCAAGCGCCCGCTCGAGCAGCGCCGTGGCGCGGCCGGAGAAGTCGCCGCCGGCAGCGAGAGCAGTGGACTCGGCAAACTCGGCGAGCAGGCGGGCATCTTCCGGCAGCAGCTCGACCGCCTGTTCGAAGGCCTCGATGGCCGCGCCGTGATTGCCCACGATCTTGTAGGTCTGAGCGAGCACTGCCCAGGCCTCGCCGTCTTTCGGATTGGCCCGCAGCCGGTTCTCGATCTCTGCGAGCAGCGCGTCGAATTGGGCGTGCGGACTGTCGGCCACGAACTGCCGGCCTTCGAGCTGCGCGATCGCGAGTTCGGGCGAGCCGACGCCGCGGTAGACGCCGATCGCCAGGACCGGCAGCGCGATCGCCACGGCGAGTCCGGCGAACAGTGGCGCGCGCGACGGTCGTCGGCCGGTCGGGGCGTGGGCCGGCCGGTCGATTCCGCTCAGCGCCTCGGGCGGCAACTCCTCGGCCATCTGGCGCAGCAGGTCTTCGCGCGCTTGTTCGGCTTCGGCCGCGGACAGGCGCCCGGCGGCCCGTTCGCGACCGATCTCGTCGCGGCGGTCGCGGAACACGGCGAGCCGGCGTTCGAGCTCAGTGTCCTCGTCGACCGGCGCGACGCGCCGGGCCAGCAAGGGCCAGACGAGGGCCGCCGTGACGACCAGGGTCAGAAGGGAAAAGGAGGCCCAAAGAAGCATTGCAGGGCACGCTCGAACATCGTTCCGGATAACCGCTCATTCTCTCATACGAGTTTCGGCGGTCATCCGGTCCAGCGTCGGGACAAGCCCGGTCGGGTCAATTTTCGAAGGGATTCGGACGCGGCGTTTCGTTGCTCGACGGCGGCAGCAGCGGCATGACGAACGAGGGCTGGTCGCCGGTCAGCGTCTTCAGGAACGCGACGATGCTGCCGATCTCTTCCTGAGAGTATTTCCGGCCCAGTTGCAGACGCCCCATGATGTCGACGGCTTCCTCGAGCGTCTCGGCAGCACCGTCGTGGAAGTACGGGTAGGTCAGTTCGACGTTGCGCAGCGTGGGTACCTTGAACGAGAACCGATCCTCATCCTTGCCTGTGACCGCGGCCCGGCCTTCGGCGGGGTTCTTGGTCTGGTACGGCTCGATGAGGCCCATCTTCTGGAACGAGGTGCCGCCGAGCGCCGCACCGTTGTGGCAAGCAATGCAGCCGCTTTCCTTGAACAGCATCCAGCCGGCCAGTTCGCGGCCGTTCAGCGCCTTGTCGTCGCCCATCAGCCATTTGTCGAAGGCCGAGTTCGGCGTGACCAGCGTTTCCTCGAATGCCGCGATGGCATCGGTGACCTTCTCGATGTCGATGCGCCCGGACCCATAGACGGACTTGAACTCGTAGACGTAGCCGGGAATCGACTGCAGGACGCCGATGGCCAGGTCGTGCGAGAAGGCCATCTCGATCGGGTTGGCGATCGGGCCGCCGGCCTGCGCCTGCAGGTCTGCCGCGCGGCCGTCCCAGAACTGCGCGACGGCCAGACTCGAGTTCAGCACGGTCGGCGAGTTGATCGGCCCTTCCTGCCAGTTGTGTCCGATCGAGGTCGGCAGGTTGTCCGAGCCGCCCATCGACAGGTTGTGACAGGAGTTACAGGAAATGAAGCCGGAGCGCGACAGGCGCGGATCGAAGAACAGCTTCTTGCCGAGTTCGACCTTGTCCGGGTGCGTGACCTTGGCCGGTTCGATCGGCTGCACCAGTTCTTCGCGGCTGTTGGAGGCCGCCCAGGCGGCACCGGCAACGGCTGCTGCAACGGCGAAGATGCCGCCCGCAATCGAGGTTTTTCTCATTTGGACATTCCCTCGTGCGACAGAAAATCTCTTTGCCCGAAGCATGCCCGATCGTCGTGTCAACAAGCTTGACGAGGATCATGCCCCTTCGGCAGCGGGGGTTATTGCGCGATGGCGGCCGGCGCTTGTCGGCGTCGAAGGTGGCGTCGCAGCGCCAGCCAGCCCGAGACACTCCAGAGCAGCAGCGTGCAGATGGCCAGGCCAGCGGCGATCGGACGCTCGATGAAGCCGAGCGGGTTGCCGTCGGCCTTGATCATCGACGTGATGAAGTGCTCTTCCAGCATCACGCCGAGCAGCATGCCGAGGATGGCCGGTGCGATCGGGTAGCCGTTGGCTTCGAGAAACCAGCCCGCGAGACCGAAAGCGACCAGCACCCAGAGATCGAACGGCGAGTTGTTGATCGCGAAGGCGCCGACGACGCAGAAGACCAGGATGATCGGCATCAGCACGTTGCGCGGGGCGCGCAGCACGCGCGCGGCGGCCTTGATGCACAGCCAGCCGAACGGAAGCATCATCAGGTTGGCCAGCACGAAGACGGCGAACACCGCATAGATGTTCTCCGGGTTGTTGATGAAGATCATCGGGCCCGGGTTCATGTTCTGCATGTACAGCACGCCGATCACGATCGCGGTGATCGAATCGCCGGGAATGCCAAAGACCAGCGCCGGAATCCAGGCGCCGGCCAGCGCGCCGTTGTTCGAGGCGCCGGCTTCGACGAGACCCTCGGGATGGCCGCTGCCGAACTTTTCCGGTTCCTTCGACATCCGCCGGCTCATCGCGTACGAGATCCAGGCCGCGATGTCCGCACCGGCGCCGGGCAAGGCGCCGATCGCCGTGCCGACGGCACTGCCGCGCAGCGTCTGCACCTTGTATTTGCGCATCAGCCCGCCCATTCCGCGAAATACCGAGCCGACCTGGCGCTTGAATTCGTCGATCTTCTCCGGCGCCAGCGAGAAGCGCAGGATTTCCGAGACCGCGAACAGGCCGATCATCGCCGGGATCAGGCTCAGCCCGCCCAGCATGTCGGCCGAGCCGAAGGTGAAGCGCGGGTGCGCGGCCGGGTTCTGCAGGCCGACGCTGCCGGCCAGCAGCCCCAGGAACAGCGTGACCATGCCCTTGAGCGGCGCGTCGCCGGTGATGAAGACCGCACAGGTCAGCCCGAGCAGCACCAGCCAGAAGTATTCGTAGGAGCTGAAGTTCAGTGCGACCTCGGCCAGCGCCGGCGCCGCGACGATCAGCACCACGGTGCCGAACAGCCCTCCGATCACCGAGAACACGAGTGCGATGCCAAGCGCCGTTTCGGCCTGGCCGTTGCGCGTCATCGCGTAGGACTCGTCGGTATAGGCGGCCGATGCCGGCGTGCCCGGGATCCGCAGCAGGCAGCCGGGAATGTCGCCCGCGAAGATGGCCATCGCCGTTGCGGTCACCATCATGGCGACTGCCGGCACCGGCGGCAGGAAGAAGGTGATCGGCACCAGCAGCGCGGTAGCCATCGTCGCGGTCAGGCCCGGGATGGCGCCGACGAACAGCCCGAACAGCGCCGAACCGGCCATCGCCAGCAGCACCTGCGTGCTGAACACCATCTGCAACGCGGTCAGTACGGCATCCATCGTCGATCCGGGAACGGTGAGCAGGACAGGGGCAGCGCGCCTACCAGGCGAAGGACTCCAGCAGGCCCCAGGGCAACGGCACCTTGAGCAGCTTGTAGAAGCCGTAGTGAATGACGAGCGTGGCGATCACGGCCAGCGGCACCACCATCACGCGCCGCACGCCGTAGGCGAGGAACAGCGCGATCAGCATCAGCGTCGAGCTGACGAGAAAGCCGAGCCGTTCGGCGAAGAGCAGATAGAAGAGCAGCGCCAGCAGCGTGGTGACGAAGGCAACCGGCCGATGCCCGGAGGGAGCATCGTCGGCGTCGCCACGTTGTCCGGTCTCGACGATCGGGATGCCGCTGCGAAAACCTTTGGCGATCAGCAACAACGAGCAGATGCCCAGCCCGCAGCCGATCAGGAACGGATAGAGCGCAGCGCCGTAGGGCTGGCCCGGGATCGTCGGAAAGCTGCGCACGTGCCAGACGACGGCCAGCGACAGGACCAGGAGGACCGCGCCGATGACCGCGTCGTTGACACGCACGGAAGTTGCCGGTCCCGGTTTACTGCTTGACCAGGCCGACGGCCTTCATGACGGCGCCCTTGTCGGCATCCTGCTTCGCCATGAACGCGCCGAACTCCTCGGGCCCCGCCCAAGTCGCGCCGAAACCGCGCGAGGCGAGGAAATCGGCGTAGGACTTCGAGTCGTAGATCTTCTTGATCGCCGTGGACAGCGTGTCGACGATCTCCTTCGGAAGCCCCTTCGGGCCGACGATGCCGCGCCAGGCGCCGTTGGTCCAGTCGCTTCCGGTTTCGTCCTTCAACAGCGGCACCTTCGGGAATACCGCGTCGGGCTTGTCGTTCATCAGGACCAGCGGGCGGATCCGTCCGGCATCGAGCAGCGCGCGTGCCTCGGGCAGCGAGCACGAGGCAGTCTCGACGCCTCCGGCGACCAGATCCTGAAGCCCGGGCGCTGCGCCGTTGCTCGGTACCCAGGTGATCGCGTTGCCGGACAAGCCGGCCTCGACCAACATTCCCGCAAGTCCCAGGTGCCAGATACCGCCCTGGCCGGTGCCGCTTGACTTCAGCTTGCCGGGATTGGCCTTGGCGGTCTCGAGCAGGTCTTTCGTGGTCTTGATCGGCGAATCGGCGCGCACGAAGACCGCGTTGGGATCGAAGTTGACCAGCGCC
Source organism: uncultured Lautropia sp. (assembly GCA_937858875.1). Lineage (GTDB taxonomy): Bacteria > Pseudomonadota > Gammaproteobacteria > Burkholderiales > Burkholderiaceae_E > Zeimonas. Next base: position 8,410 of record CALLYQ010000115.1, read on the forward strand.
ACCGGGGTCAGCTCGGCGTGGGTCAGCGTCGTGAGTCCCTGGTGATGCATCATCGTGATCTCGACGGTGGCCAGCCCGAGCGTGTAGCCATCGGGTTTCGCCGCGGCCATCGCCTGGTGTCCGACGACGCCGCTGCCGCCGGTGCGGTTCACGACGTTGACCGGCTGTTTCAGTTCCTTTTCGAGCTCCGCGGCGATGAAGCGTGCGACGGCATCGGTCCCGCCGCCGGCACCCCAGGCGACGACCATCGTGATCGGGCGTTCCGGCCAGGCAGCCATCGCGGGTGCGCTGGCCAGTCCGAGCGACACTGCGGTCGCAGCGAGCGCGCCCAGCATGTTGCGGCGTTTCATCTCGTCTCCTCGTCTTGTTCGTGGGCACGGACGTGCCCGGCGGCCCGGCGTGGGAGCCGGCGGCTGGCATACGCATGACTACCGGCTCGGCCGAGCGGCCATCGTAGTGGGATTGCGGCCCGCGATGCAACCGTCGGCGGGGCAGGGCCGTCTCGTTTAGGGCCTGTTGCCCCGGCTGCCTGTCCGGCTGGGCGGTTCATCGCCCGGACCGGCTCATTTGCCGGAGTGTTTCCTGACCCAGTCGACGTACTTGTCGACCCAGCCTTGGAGAAATTTTCGAGTGCCTTCGCTGGTAACGTTGCCCTTGTCGTCGAAGAAGCCGTCCTTCACGTGAATGAACACTTCCGGCTGGCCGAGCGTCGGCATGTCGAGGTAAGCGAGGACGCCGCGCAGGTGCTGCTGCGAGATCGCCGTGCCGATGCTGCCGATCGAGGCGCCGAGCACCCCGGCGGGCTTGCCGGCAAAGGCGCTCTGTCCGTAGGGCCGCGAAGCATTGTCGATCGCGTTTTTCAGCACGCCCGGGATCGAACGGTTGTATTCGGAAGTGACGAAGACGACGCCGTCGGCCGACGAGATCTCGCTCTTGAGGCGCTTGACCGTATCGGCCTGGTTGCCGTCGTCGTCCTGGTCGTACAGCGGGAGGTCGTCGATCCGCGAGTGCCGGAACGTGAATTCGGCGGGTGCAAGTCGCGTGACGGCATCGGCGAGCTTGCGGTTGATCGAATCCTTGCGCAGGCTGCCGACGATGACGGCGATCTGGTACTGGCTCATGAGGTCCTCCATGGGCCGGCCGTAACCGGCGAGGTGGGGTAAAAAGGACGCTGATCGGAGTCAAGCATATCGGCTTACAGCTGCGGCGAGAACACGCGCGCGGCCGAGTCGCTGAAACGAAGGAGGGCGGGCCGGCGGCGCTCGGTGAACTCGCCGGAGCCCCAGATTGCGTACTGCAGGTGAATCGAATGCCGCGCCGCGGCACCGGCGCGAGAAGCGTCGCCCCCGGCGATCAGCCGCCCAGCGCGAGCCCCTGTTCGAGTTGCCCCGCCAGTACCGACAGGAAACGCATGCACTGATGCAACTGCTCGATCTCGACGTGCTCGTCGGGCTGGTGCGCGACGGCGATGCGGCCGGGCCCGCAGACGACGGTCGGCACGCCGATCTGCTGCAGGATGCCGGCCTCCGTGCCGAAGCTGACGCGTCCCGGCGTGAAGTGCCCGCACAGCGGCATGATCGCCTGCGCCAGATAGGTGTTGCCGCGCTCGTCGAGCGCAGGCGTATCGAAGATCTCTTCGAACGTGATGTCGCAGTCGGGCGAGATGCGCTTCATCGCCGGCAGCAGCGAGTCGCAGTACTGCCGCACGCGGGCGAGGATCTCGCCGGCGTGCTGGCCTGGCAATGCCCGGATCTCGAACAGGATCTCGCAGTCCTTGGCCGTGATGTTGTGCGCGGTGCCGCCCTGGATGCGGCCGCAGTGCACGCTGGTGTGCGGGAACTCGAAGCCGTCGTGTCGGGCCGCATCGCGCAGCTCGCGCTGCAGCGAGTTGATGAAGGACACGACCTCGGCGGCGACCTCGACCGCCGACACGCCGTCGTCGCGCAGCGACGAATGCACCGAATAGCCGCGCACGCGGATCCAGTAGCCGGCGGCGCCCTTGTTGGCGACGACGACCTGCATCGACGTCGGCTCGCCGATCAGGCAGGCCGCCGGCTTGACCGGCGCCGACGCGAAATGCCCGGCGAGCTGGCGCATGCCGTGCATGTTCGTTTCCTCGTTGTACGACAGCGCGACGTGCAGCGGCATCTTCAGCCGGGCTGCGGCGAAACGCGGCGCCGAATCGAGCACACAGGCGATGAAGCCCTTCATGTCGGCCGAGCCGCGGGCGTACAAGTCGTCGCCGCGCCGTGTCAGCACGAACGGGTCGGAGCTCCAGTTCTGGCCGGCCACCGGCACCACGTCGGAGTGCCCGGACAGCATCAGCCCCGGCACGTCCTGCGGCCCGATCGTCGCAAACAGGTTCGCCTTGCCCGGTTCGGGCGCGTGCTGGACGAGCACTTTCGCTCCGACCGATTCAAGACGCTCGGCGGCCCAGTCGATCAGCGCGGCATTGCTGTTCGAGCTGATCGTGTCGAAGGCGACCAGGCGTTCGAGGGTGGCGATCGGGACGCTGGGTGAATCGGGCATGGATCGGTTCCGTTGAAACTGGCGCAGGATCGACGCAGTGTAGCGGCTGAGCACTACCTGCGCCCCCGCCACGCATGACCTAACGCCCCGACAAGCTCGATCGATCGACGCGCGGCTTATCGCGCTTTTCGACAACGCAAGTCTGCAGTCGACGATTCGAAGGCTCGACAAGGTCGAGCTCGCGAACGTCTGGCGCGCGACGGCGGCCGCCCTGGAGTCGCCGGGGCTCGAGGACCTCGCGCCCATGAGCTCCCTCGAGGTTCACAGCAGGCTGGTCGAAGGCCTGGCCGGAGTTGCTCTCCTGGTGTCCTCGGCCATGTTCCTCACCAACATGTCGGAGGTCGAGGACTACTTCGGCATCACGTTCAAGACCATCAAGGTCCGCCTCGAAGGCTCGCTGGATGCCGCTGCCGGCGAGAAAGCCATGAGGGCCGCGCGCGCCACGATGACGGCGGCCGAGGTGCTGGGCAGTTACGATGCTGCGCGCGAGTACATGCACACGCGGAACTTCGCGTTGGGCGGTGCGACTCCGGCCGATCTCCTCGAGACCGCCGAGGGCGAGCGCATGGTGCTCGACGAGTTGCATGCGCAGGCTGAGAGCGGGCCTCTTTGAGGCGTCGCGGTGCTGGTCTATCGCGCCAGTCGGCGTCCGAAAAGAGAATTCAATCCCTTGGATGCGAGCGCCTCGGTCGCGCGCCATGGCTGGCGCTACAACGACAATCGAACCGAAATTCTCTACACAGCCGGCGTGGAATCACTGGCGACCCTGGAGGTCGTTGCACGGCCGGGCTGGAATACGATCAAGGAGCTGACGATCGCCGCGATCGAAGTGCCGGACGGTTCGGTTGTCGACCTTCAGGAGGTCGGCATTGTCCTGCCCTCGAACTGGAGTATGCGACCCGCTGCACCGAATGCCCAAGCCATTGGCGCTGAATTCCTGGCAGTGGTAGACAAGGCAAAGGCGGCTGGCACGCGCATCTGCGGAATTCGTGTGCCATCGGTCATCAGCGACTACAACGTCCTCCTCGATCCCCGGCAGAAGAGCAGCTATTCCGTGGCGGCATGGTCGCGCATCCCCTTGTTGCCCTTAAGGATGGCCTAAGGCGGCGGAGCGACGCTGCTTGCGTCGACCGGAAGAGGAGGACGCGTGATGACGAACCCAGCCATGAATCCAGCAGCGATCGGCGCCGGTGCCGGGACGTACGGTGCGGGCGTTCGAGGGGTCACGCGACCGCGAGACGGCAGTGGCGACGGCGGTACGCCGCCGGCGGGCGGGCCTCGGCGCTACGAACGGCGCCAGGTGCTGCGCATTGCTACCGGCGCGATCGGTGGCGTTGGACTCGCGGCCGTCGCCTGGCCGCTGATCGACAGCATGGAACCGTCGGCCCGGGCGCGCGCCGCAGGCGGACCGGTCGACGTCGACATCTCGTCGCTGGCGCCCGGGGAGTTACGCACGGTGTCGTGGCGCGGCAAGCCGGTCTGGGTGATGCGCCGCAACGCGGCGATGGTGGCAGCGCTCGAGCGGTCCAACCCCGGGCTGGCCGATCCGATGTCGAAGCGATCCGAGCAGCCGGCATCTTGCGCGAATGCAACGCGTTCGGAGCATCCCGACGTCTTCGTGGCAATCGGCGTGTGCACGCACCTGGGCTGCTCGCCGCAACTGCGCCTCGACGATGCGGCGCTCAATGCCGAAGTCCACGGGCCTGGCGGCTTCTTCTGCCCGTGCCACGGCTCGCGCTTCGATCTGGCCGGCCGCGTCGTCAGGAACGTTCCGGCGCCGACGAACCTGTCGATTCCGGACTATCGATTCACGTCGGAATCGACGGTCCGGATCGGCTGAGATCAGTTCAACTGCGTGACGAACTTCGTGTTCAGATAGCCATCGAAGGTCTCCACGCCGCCTTCGCTGCCCCAGCCGCTGTCCTTGATGCCGCCGAACGGCGTCTCGGCCAGCGCCATGCCGAAGTGGTTGATGTTGACCATCCCGGCCTCGAGGCCGGTGGAGGCCGCGTGAGCATTCTTCGATGAGTTCGTGAATACGTAGGAAGCCAGGCCGAAGGGGAGGCTGTTGGCGCGTCCGAGCACTTCGTCGGTGTCCTTGAAGCGTACGAACGGCGCGATCGGGCCGAACGGCTCGGCGGTCATCAGCAGCGAATCGTCGGCGACGTTGGTGACGATCGTAGGCGCAAAGAAGTTGCCGCTGTCGCCGATGCGCTCGCCGCCCAGTTCGATGCTTGCGCCGCGCATGTTGGCGTCTTCGACGAAGCTGGCAATCGCCGGCACGCGGCGCTCGTGCGCGAGCGGCCCCATCTTCACGCCTTCGTCGAGGCCCGAACCGACCTTCATCGCGCGCGTCTTCTCGATGAAGCGCGCCATGAAGCGATCGTAGATCTTCTCGTGCAGGTAGAAGCGGGTCGGCGACACGCAGACCTGGCCTGCATTGCGGAACTTGAAGGCCTGCAGCAGGTCGGCGGCGCGGTCGACATCGGCGTCGTCGAACACGATGACCGGAGAGTGGCCGCCGAGTTCCATCGTGCTGCGCTTCATCTGCTGCGCCGCCATTGCGGCGAGCTGGCGCCCGACCGGTACCGAGCCGGTAAACGAGATCTTGCGCACGACCGGCGATTCGATCAGGTACCTGGAGATTTCCGACGGCACGCCCCAGACCACGTTGAGCACGCCGGCCGGCAGGCCTGCGTCGTGGAAGGCGCGCGCCAGCGCCACCACGGCGCTCGGAGAATCCTCCGGCCCCTTCAGGATCAGCGTGCACCCCGAGGCAAGGGCCGCACCGATCTTGCGGATCGCCTGGCTGGCCGGAAAGTTCCACGGCGTGAATGCCGCGCAGACGCCGACCGGCTCGCGCACGACGAACTGACGTACCGCCTCGCTGCGTGCCGGAATCACGCGGCCATAAATGCGGCGGCCCTCCTCGGCATGCCATTCGGAGTGTTCGGCACAGGTCTGGACTTCGCCGATCGCTTCGGCGAGCGGCTTGCCCTGGTCGAGCGTGATGTTGCGGCCGATGTCGGCTGCGCGCTCGCGGATCAGGTCGGCGGCCTTGCGCAGGATCCGGCTGCGTTCGAGCGGCGAGACGCGCTTCCACTCGCCGAATGCGCGCTGCGCGGCCGCGATCGCGCGGTCGAGGTCTTCGCGGCTGGCGTGAGGCAGCCTGCCGACCACCGAGCCGTCGGCAGGATTGGTGACGTCCTGGCCCTCCCGGCCGTCGCTGCCGAGAAACTGTCCATCGATGTAAAGGCTGAGCTGCTCGTACATGATCAATCACTCCTCACTGGCGAAGGCCGGCCTTCCGTCCCGGAATGCCGGCCTTCGTCCGGACGTCGAAGGGGAAACGGCCGATTCTGCCATTCCTCCGTCACGGAGAGGGTTCCGGGTACAGTTGCCTGTCATGACGATCGACGCGAGCCCGCAGCCATGAATCACCCGATCCGCTCGACCTGGCCCTACCTGCGGTGGTTCCTGTTGCTGCTGCTTGGCACGATGCTGGTGCTGATGCTGATGGCATCGCTGCTTTCGAACGCGGCCTTCGGCCAGTTGTTCGAGGAGCACGGGCTGATCGAGTGGCTGTCGTTCGCGATCTGGCTCGTCGTTGCGGCGGTCTTTGCCCGGATGGCGCTGCGCGGTGGCGGGGTGGTGGCCTGGCTTGCCGTGCCGGTCTGCATCGCCGCGGCCCTCCGCGAGTCCGACCTGCACAAGTCGTTGACCGGCTACAGCGTGCTCAAGCTCGGCTTCTACAGTTCGCCGGATTTTGCGGCGTGGCAGAAAGCCGTGGCGGGCCTCGCCGTGGCGATCACAGCAATCGCGCTGATCGCGCTCCTCGCACTCGCCGTGCGCAGCGCGCTGCGCAACGGCATCGTGAATCCACCGATGTTGCTGCTGATCCTTGCGGTCGGCTTGCTGGTCGTGACCAAGGTCTTCGATCGCGCGCCGGCGGTGCTGCTCGAAGATTTCGGGATCGCGCTGTCCGATCTCACGCGGCGCTGGCTGCAGGCCTTCGAGGAGGGGCTCGAAGCGCTGCTGCCGGTACCGTTCCTGCTCGCGTTCATCGCGTCGCGCGCATCCAGCACTACTGCTGCGCCCTTCAGCCGCTCGGGCTGAACCCGAAATTCCGGCCCCACGCCTTGGCCCGTGCCGGTTTCTGCCCTCCCCGAACAGGGGATTCGGCGAAGTGCACCGGCTGAAACAGAGGGCCGCCGCCGGAATCTGCTCAAATGTCGGATTCTCCGCCTCGAGAACAAGATGACCCAGCAGCAAGCGACGCCCGAAACGGGCACGCGGCCTGGCGGCGGCCTGGCCGCCCGGCCGAGCCCCGACGGATTGCCCGATTCCGACCGAAGCAGCGACGCTCGGCCCGTGCTCGAATTTCCCTGCGGCGACGCGCCCGAAGTCGGCAGCGCCCGCGAGATCGTTCCCGGTGTCATGTGGCTGCGAATGCCGCTGCCGTTCTCGCTCGATCACATCAACCTGTGGGCCGTGCGCGATGGCGACGGCTGGGCGGTCTTCGACAGCGGCGTCCACTCGACCGAGACCGCTCGGGCCTGGCGCACGCTGTTCGGTGAGTCGGGTCCGCTGCAGGGCGGCTTGCGACGCGTCTTCGTCACGCACATGCATCCGGATCACATCGGCATGGCCGGCTGGCTCACGCGCAGGTTCGACTGCCGACTATGGATGACGCAGCTCGAATACCTGAGTTGCCGCGTGCTGGTCGCCGATACCGGACGCGAGGCTCCCGACGAGGCCGTGCGCTTCTATCGCCGGGCCGGCTGGGACGACGACGGGATCGAGTTCTACCGCACGCGCTTCGGCGCCTTCGGCAAGATGACCTATGCGCTTCCGGAGAGCTTTCGACGGATCCAGGATCGCGAGCGCATCCGCATCGGCGAGCACGAATGGCAGGTCATCGTCGGCACCGGTCATTCGCCGGAGCACGCCTGCTTCTACTGTCCCGAGCTGAAGCTGCTGATCTCCGGCGACCAGGTGCTGCCGCGGATTTCGTCGAACGTGTCCGTTTTCCCGACCGAGCCCGACGCCGATCCGCTGCACGGCTGGCTCGATTCGCTCGACCGGCTGCGGCGCACGATCCCCGACGACGTGCTCGTATTGCCGGCGCACAACGAGCCGTTTCGCGGCGTCCATGCGCGCCTGACGCATCTGGCGCGCGGACATGCGCGGTCGCTCGAGCGCCTGCGTCGCCATCTGGAGCAGCCGCGGCGGGTCGTCGACGTGTTTCCTGCGCTGTTCGCCCGGCCGATCGACGGCCCGCAGCTGCTGAGCCTGGCGACCGGCGAGAGCATCGCGCACCTGAACTACCTGCTGCGCCGGGGCGAGGCGACGGTCACCGTCGACGGTGACGGCGTCGCCTGGTACCAGGGCGCAGCAGCCTGAGCCGGCCTTACTCTTCGAGCAGGCTGCGCAGCATCCAGGCCGTCTGCTCATGGACGGTCAGGCGCTGCGTGAGCAGGTCGGCGGTCGGTTCGTCGCCGGCTTCGTCTGCCAGCGGGAACATCTCGCGCGCGGTGCGCGCGACGGCCTCGTGGCCCTCGACCAGCACGCGCACCATGTCGAGTGCCTTCGGCGGCTCGGTCGGCGCGTCGGAGATCGTGGCGAGCCGGCCGTACTCGGCATAGGAGCCGGGCGCGTGGTGGCCCAGCGAGCGGATGCGCTCGGCGATCGGGTCGACGGCGTTCCACAGCTCCGTGTACTGCTCCATGAACATCGCGTGCAGCGTGTTGAACATGGGCCCGGTTACGTTCCAGTGGAAGTTGTGCGTGGTCAGGTACAGCGTGTAGGTGTCTGCGAGCAGCTTCGACAGGCCGCCGGCAATCGCCGCCCGGTCCTTGTTGCTGATGCCGATGTTGATTGCGGGGGCGCCGGATTTGTTCTTGGGCATTCCTTGCTCTCCTTCGGGTCGATGAGATGAGTGGGTGAGGTCAGATTTCGATGTTGTCGAGCAGGCGCGGCGTGCCGATCTTCGCCGCGCCGAGCGCGACCAGCGGTTCGCTGCCGCGCAATTCGTCCGGCTCCGGCGGCAGCAGATCGCGCCGTCGACGCACCGTGACGTAGTCGGGATGCCAGCCGTGCGATGACAGCAGGGCGCCGGCGTCTGCCTCGAGCCGCGCCAGTTCGCCAACGTCCATCCGGCCGCTCGCGCGACCTTTGCGTACCGCATTCGCGAGATCGCCGAGAGCCCGGTTCAGCCGCGACGCTTCGGCACGCTCGGCGTCCTCGAGGTAGCCGTTGCGCGAGGACATCGCGAGACCGTCGGCTTCGCGCACGGTCTCGCAGCCAACGACGGTCAGCGGCAACGCGAACTGCTGTGCCATCTGCCTGATCATCATCAACTGCTGGTAGTCCTTCTTGCCGAACATGGCGATCGTCGGTTGCACCATCGTGAACAGCTTCATCACGACCGTACAGACGCCGGCGAAGTGGCCGGGTCGCACCTCGCCCTCGAGAATGCCGGCCAGCGCCGAATCCGGAACCACCTGGAAAGTCTGCGGCTGCGGGTACATGACGTTTTCGTCCGGCGCGAACAGCAGGTCGCAGCCGGCCTCGCGCAGCAGGCCGGCGTCGCGATCGAGCGTGCGCGGATATTGATCGAAGTCTTCGCCGGCGCCGAACTGCAGGCGGTTGACGAAGATGCTGGCCACGACGAGGCCGTCCGGCCCGAGCCGCTTGCGGGCTTCGCGCACGAGTGCGAGATGACCGTCGTGCAGATTGCCCATCGTGGCGACGAAGCCGACCTGCCTGCCGGTACCGAGTGCGGCGCGCAGCCCGGCCAGCGAGTGTTCGATCCGCATCGAGGAGACTCCGTTCGAGGATGCGTGGCAGCGGTGGAGGGGAGGCGCATCGCGCGATGCGAGCCGATTGTACCGAGTGGCCGGCCGCCGCGGCGAACCTTCGGCACGAACTTCGGCGACTACAATGCGGTGGATGGACGCGGCGCTCGACCCAGGTGGCGATGGCTTCCGGACTCTGTCCGGTGGTGATCCCGTGCATTCCGATCCCTTGCGCACACTCGCGCGGCAGGGCTTCGTTCGGCTCGATCCGGCGCAGTGGCTCGCGCTCGCCGGCATCACCGCGACCGAGGCCGAGTGCTGGCGGCCGGGCTGGAGCCACCTGCCGCCCGATCGCTGGCTGCGCGACGGTGGGCGCTACCGCTGGCGTCGCCACAGTTGCTTCGTCCAGGGAACCGCCAAAGGCACGATCGAGCAGGTCGCCCATCGCGCCCACTGGCAGCCGGTCGACTACAACGCGCTGCATGGCGGCATCGAACGGATGTTCGAGCCGATCGAAGCCACGATCTGCGCCGACCCGGCCTGGCACCGGATGCTTGCGTCGCTCGGCACGCTGTTCGCGTCGGTGTCACCTGCCGAACGCTGGTTCATCGAGGCGCACCAGTTCCGCATCGACGCTGCCGACGGCGTCGGCAGGCCGACGCCCGAGGGGGCGCACCGCGACGGCGTCGATTTCGTCGCGGTCGTGCTCGTCGATCGCAGCGACCTGCGCGGCGGCGAGACCCGCGTCTTCGAGGCCGACGGCCCCAACGGCATCCGCTTCGTGCTCGAGCAGCCGTGGTCTGCCGTGCTGCTCGACGACCGGCGCGTGATCCACGAAACCACGCCGATCCAGCCCGGCGGCCCTCAGCCGCATCGCGATACGCTGGTGCTGACCTACCGGCGCGACGGATTCCTGGCGCCCTGAGCCGTCGGGCGTCCTGGGCTGTCTGCGCGCCGAGAGGTCCAGACCTGAGGTAGGCCTGAGGGGGCGATGGTCGTCAGGGCTTATTGGTAACCGTGAACGGCCGGGTCCGGAAAACGGCCGGCCTTGACCTCGGCGACATAGCTGCGCAGCGCGGCCTCGACCGAGCCGGCGCCATCCATGAAGTTGCGCACGGAGCGCGGCAGCCGGCCACGGGTCACGTCGAGCATGTCGTGCAGCACCAGCACCTGGCCCGAGGTGTCGGGCCCGGCGCCGATGCCGATCGTCGGAATCGGCAGTTGCTGCGTGATCCGGGCGGCGAGGGCCGACGGCACGAGTTCGAGCACCAGCATCGCGGCACCGGCCTGCGCGATCTCGGCCGCATGGCGCAGCAGCAGTTCGCCGGCCGCCTCGTCGCGTCCCTGGACGCGGAAGCCGCCCAGCGCATCTGCAGTCTGCGGCGTCAGGCCGAGGTGCGCGCAGACCGGGACGCCGCGCTCGACGAGGAAGCGCACCGTTTCGTTGGTCCAGCCGCCGGCTTCGAGCTTGACCATCTGCGCGCCGGCCTGCACGAGCCGGATCGCGCTGCGCAGCGCCTGCTCGGGCGACTCGTGATAACTGCCGAAGGGCAGGTCGCCGATCAGCCAGCAGTTGCCGCTGCCGCGCGCGACGATCTCGACGTGATAGGCCATCTGCT
>CALLYQ010000116.1 GCA_937858875.1 uncultured Lautropia sp.
TCGAGATCCGCACGCACCAGCGCCTGATGGACATCGTCGATCCGACCGACAAGACGATCGACGCGCTGACACGCCTCGACCTGCCGGCCGGCGTCGACGTCAAGATCTACGTCCAGCAGGCCGACGGCTGGCGCGGATGATCGTTCGCGAGTTATAATTTACGTTTTTCCGCCGTCGGCAGCGTTCGACGGCAGACGAAGCATCAAGGCCCGGAAACGGGTCCAGATATGAAGGTCCGCCGGCGGCTCGAAGTTCGCCGGCGTGCCCGAGGTCCGGCAACGGACGCAGTCATCCGGCCAATCGCAGCCGGAATCGGAGCTAACAATGAGCCTTGGCCTTGTGGGACGCAAGGTCGGCATGACGCGCATCTTCACGGACGATGGCGATTCCATCCCCGTCACGGTGCTCGATCTGTCGAACAACCGCGTTACCCAGATCAAGACCGTCGAGACCGACGGTTACAGCGCCGTGCAGATGGCTTTCGGCGAACGCCGCGCCACGCGCGTCACCAAGCCCCAGGCGGGCCACTTCGCAAAGGCCGGCGTCGAAGCCGGCAGCCGCGTGCGGGAGTTCCGGGCCGATGCCGGAGCGCTCGAGTCGCTGGCGCCCGGTGCGGTCGTCGATGTGTCGATGTTCGAGGCGGGCCAGAAGGTCGACGTCCGGGGCACCTCGATCGGCAAGGGCTTCACCGGCACGATCAAGCGCTACAACTTCAACTCGGGCCGGGCTTCGCACGGCAACTCGCGTGCGCATAACGTGCCGGGTTCGATCGGCATGGCGCAGGACCCGGGTCGCGTGTTCCCGGGCAAGAAGATGTCCGGCCACATGGGCGCGGTCACCTGCACCGTCCAGAATCTCGAGATCGCACGGGTCGACGCCGAGCGCGGCCTGCTGCTGGTCAAGGGCGCGGTGCCCGGTTCGCGCAACGGCGACGTCGTCGTGACGCCCGCCGTGCGCACGCCGGCCCCCGGCAAGCGTGCCGCCCTGAAAGGCTGAGGAGCGTTAGTCCATGGAACTGAAACTGCTCGATGCCGCGGGCCAGGCGTCCGCCAGCGTCGACGCGCCCGACACGATCTTCGGCCGCGATTTCAACGAACCGCTGGTCCACCAGGTGGTCGTCGCCTTCCAGGCGAACGGCCGCAGTGCGAATCGCGCGCAGAAGGACCGTTCGGCGGTCCGTCATTCGACCAAGAAGCCGTTCCGCCAGAAGGGCACCGGCCGCGCGCGCGCCGGCATGACCTCGAGTCCGCTGTGGCGTGGCGGCGGCAAGATCTTCCCGAACTCGCCCGACGAGAACTTCACGCAGAAGGTCAACCGCAAGATGTACCGCGCCGGCGTCTGCTCGATCCTGTCGCAGCTCGCCCGCGAGGACCGTGTCGCCGTCATCGAGGAAATCGAGCTCGAGGCCCCCAAGACCAAGCTGCTGAACGAGCGGCTGCGGGCCATGGGCCTGGGCGCCAACGGCGACTCGGTGCTGCTCATTACCGACAACCTCGACGAAAACCTCTGGCTCGCTTCGCGCAACCTCGCGCACGTGCTGGTCGTCGAGCCGAAACACGCCGACCCGGTGTCGCTGGTGCACTTCAGCAAAGTGCTGATCACGCGGCCGGCGCTGGCCAAGGTGCAGGAGATGCTGGGATGAATCAGGAGCGTTTGATGACCGTGCTCGTCGCGCCCATCGTCTCCGAGAAAGCCACGATGGTCGCCGAGAAGAACGGACAGGTGGCGTTTCGCGTGCTGCAGGACGCCAGCAAGGACGAGATCAAGGCTGCAGTCGAGCTGCTGTTCAAGGTCGACGTCGAGTCGGTGCAGGTGCTGAACCAGGCGGGCAAGCAGAAGCGCTTCGGGCGCTTCATGGGCCGGCGGCGCAACGTGCGCAAGGCCTACGTCTGCCTGAAGCCGGGGCAGGAAATCAACTTTGCGGAGGCGATCTAAATGGCGGTCGTCAAGACGAAACCAACCTCGCCTGGACGTCGCTCCATGGTCAAGGTCACGACGCCCGGGCTGTGGAAAGGCCGCCCGGTCGCCACGCTGACCGAGGCGAAGAAGCGCGGTTCGGGTCGCAACAACCTGGGCCACATCACCACGCGGCATCGCGGGGGTGGCCACAAGGCGCACTACCGGATCGTCGACTTCCGTCGCAACAAGGACGGCATCCCGGCGAAGGTCGAGCGCCTCGAGTACGACCCGAACCGCAGCGCGCACATCGCGCTGCTGCTGTACGCCGACGGCGAGCGCCGCTACATCCTGGCGCCGCGCGGCGTGCAGGCCGGGGTCATGCTGATGAACGGCGCCGAAGCGCCGATCCGCCCGGGCAACACGCTGCCGATCCGCAACATCCCGGTGGGTTCCACGATCCACTGCATCGAGATGCTGCCCGGCAAGGGCGCGCAGATCGCTCGCTCGGCCGGAACCTCGGCGCGGCTGCTGGCTCGCGAGGGCAGCTACGCGCAGATCCGCTTGCGCTCGGGCGAGATCCGTCGCGTGCACATCGAGTGCCGCGCGACGATCGGCGAGGTCGGCAACGAGTCGCACAGCCTGCGCACGATCGGCAAGGCCGGCGCCAACCGCTGGCGCGGCATCCGTCCGACGGTGCGCGGCATCGCGATGAACCCGGTCGATCACCCGCACGGTGGTCGCTCCAACGGCGGCGGCCATCCGGTCTCGCCGTGGGGCATCCAGACCAAGGGCTTCAAGACCCGCACCAACAAGCGCAGCGACACGATGATCGTGCAGCGCCGCGGTCGCAAATAACGGGTGAGTGACGAGTAACTTATGGCACGTTCAGTTAAAAAAGGGCCGTTCGTCGACGCCCACCTGATGAAGAAGGTCGACACGGCGATGCTCGCGAAGGATCGCAAGCCGATCAAGACCTGGTCGCGTCGCTCGACGATCGTTCCCGAGTTCATCGGCCTGACGATCGCCGTGCACAACGGCAAGCAGCACGTTCCGGTCTTCATCAACGAGAACATGGTCGGGCACAAGCTCGGCGAGTTCGCGCTGACCCGCACGTTCAAGGGCCACGCCGCCGACCGCAAGGCCGGCAGGCGCTAAGGAGCCAGACATGGAAACGCAAGCAATCCTGCGCGGTGTCCGCCTGTCGGCCCAGAAGGGTCGGCTCGCGGCGGATCTCGTCCGCGGCAAGCCCGTCGAGCAGGCGCTGAACATCCTGCAGTTCTCGCCGAAGAAGGCGTCGAAGATCGTCAAGAAGGTGCTCGAGTCGGCCATCGCCAATGCCGAGCACAACGACGGGGCCGACATCGACGAGCTGAAGGTCAAGACCATCCACGTCGAGAAGGCGACGTCGCTGCGCCGCTTCGCTGCCCGGGCCAAGGGCCGCGGTGCGCGGATCGAGAAGCAGACCTGCCACATCTTCGTGACGGTCGCCGACAAGTAAAGGACTCGGAAGGAACGATATGGGACAGAAGATTCATCCGACCGGGTTCCGACTCGCGGTCAGCCGCAACTGGGGCTCGCGCTGGTTCGCCAGCGGCCCGCAGTATGCGCAGCTGCTCAACGACGACATCCGGGTTCGCGAATACCTGCGGCGCAAGCTGCGTACCGCTTCGGTCGGCCGCGTGCTGATCGAGCGCCCTGCCAAGAACGCCCGCATCACGATCTATTCGGCTCGTCCGGGCGTCGTGATCGGCAAGAAGGGCGAGGACATCGAACTGCTGAAGGGCGACCTGCAGCGGCTGATGCGCGTGCCGGTGCACGTCAACATCGAGGAAATCCGCAAGCCGGAGATCGATGCGCAGCTGATCGCCGATTCGATCACGCAGCAGCTCGAGAAGCGGATCATGTTCCGCCGCGCGATGAAGCGCGCGATGCAGAACGCGATGCGCCTCGGAGCGCAGGGCATCAAGATCATGAGCTCGGGCCGTCTGAACGGCGCCGAGATCGCGCGTGTCGAGTGGTACCGCGAAGGCCGCGTGCCGCTGCATACGCTGCGCGCCGACATCGAGTACGGCTTTTCCGAGGCGCTGACGACCTACGGGATCATCGGCGTCAAGGTCTGGGTCTACAAGGGTGACAACCTCGGACGCAACGACGCGCCGCAGACCGCCGACAAGGATGCGCTTCCGGCTGAACGCGAGGATCGTCGCGGCCGCCGCGGACCGGGTGGCCGGCCGGGCGGGCCGGGTTCGCGCGGCCCGCGCCGCGATGGCGAAGGTGGCGGTGGCGGTGGCGGCGAGCAGGGCGACGGCGGCAAGCCGGGCGCCCGGCGCGTACGGAAGGTGGCGGCCGGCGGTGCCCCGGCCTCGGGCGACAAGAAGGGCGCGTGAAGGCGCCCCTGGACAAGGAGTGAGCGATGCTTCAACCCGCTCGACGCAAATACCGAAAGGAACAGAAGGGCCGCAATACCGGGATCGCCACGCGTGGCGCCTCGGTCGCGTTCGGCCAGTTCGGCCTGAAGGCCACCGGGCGCGGCCGGCTGACCGCGCGCCAGATCGAGGCGGCGCGGCGCGCGATGACGCGTCACATCAAGCGCGGCGGCCGGGTCTGGATCCGGATCTTCCCGGACAAGCCGATCTCGAAGAAGCCGGCGGAAGTCCGCATGGGCAACGGCAAGGGCAACATCGAGTACTACGTGGCCGAGATCCAGCCGGGCAAGGTGCTGTACGAGATGGACGGCGTCAACGAGGAGCTGGCCCGCGAGGCCTTTGCGCTCGCGGCCGCCAAGCTGCCGATCTCGACGGTCTTCGTATCCCGCATGGTCGGCGCCTGACGCCGGTCATCGAAGAGGCAGGAAGATGAAAGCCAGTGAACTGCGCGCCAAGGACGACGAGGCGCTGAAGAAGGAACTCGGTGATCTGCTGAAGGCGCACTTCTCGCTGCGCATGCAGATCGCTACCCAGCAACTGACCAACACGTCCCAGCTGCGCAAGACGCGGCGCGACATCGCGCGGGTCCGTACGGTCATGAACGAGAAGGCGGCGGCCAGATGAGCACGAGCCAAGCCACGACCGGGGTGGCCCCGGAACAGGCCGGGGTTGCTCCCGGGCAACAGGCAGCGAAAGTCCAGCGTACGCTGGTCGGTCGCGTGGTCAGCAACAAGATGCAGAAGACCGTGACCGTGCTCGTCGAGCGCAAGGTCAAGCATGCGGTCTATGGCAAGTACATGGTTCGCAGCACGCGCTATCACGCGCATGCCGACGAGCAGTACAACGAAGGCGATACCGTCGAGATCCGCGAGAGCCGTCCGCTTTCGCGCACGAAATCGTGGGTCGTCGCCCGGCTGGTCAGGGCCTCGACCGCCGTCTGAAACGCGGGCGCGGTGCGCCCGTAGCACGCGCCCGCAGCATTTCCGCGGCTGCTGCTTGTACAGCTTCGGAATTCATGCCATAATCTTTGGCTCTGGTCAGCGTCGCCTGGCCAGATCACCCAAACCACGGGACCAAGACTGACCGTCGACCGTCCGTATCGCAAAGGCGGCCCCGGCAAGCGGGGAGCTGCGAAACGGCGTCACGGAGCAAGCTGGGACGGAAATCATGATTCAGATGCAATCGACGCTGAACGTCGCCGACAATACCGGCGCGCGTTCGGTGATGTGTATCAAGGTGCTCGGCGGCTCCAAGCGCCGCTATGCCGGCATCGGCGACATCATCAAGGTCTCGGTCAAGGAGGCGCAGCCGCGTGGCCGCGTCAAGAAGGGCGAGATCTACAACGCGGTCGTGGTGCGCACGGCCAAGGGCGTGCGTCGCCAGGACGGCTCGCTGGTCAAGTTCGACGGCAATGCCGCCGTCCTGCTGAACGCCAAGCTCGAGCCGATCGGCACGCGGATCTTCGGACCGGTCACGCGCGAGCTGCGTACCGAGCGCTTCATGAAGATCGTCTCGCTGGCACCGGAGGTGCTCTGATGAAGAAGATTCGCAAAGGCGACGAAGTCGTCGTCATCGCCGGGCGCGACAAGGGCAAGCGCGGCACCGTGCTGTCTCGTGCCAGCGAAACCCACCTGGTGGTCGAGGGCGTCAACGTGGTCAAGAAGCACGTGCGCCCGAATCCGATGAAAGGCGAAACCGGCGGCATCGTCGACAAGACGCTGCCGATCGACCAGTCGAATGTGATGCTGTTCAACCCGGCCACCGGCAAGGGCGATCGGGTCGGCATCAAGACGCTCGAGGACGGCACCCGGGTTCGCGTGTTCCGCTCCAACGGCGAGCGGGTCAACGCGGTCTGAGACCGGCAAGGAAGAACAGATGGCTCGTCTGCAGCAGGTTTATCGAGAAAAGGTCGTTCCCGACCTGGTCAAGCAGTTCGGCTACAAGTCGGTCATGGAGGTGCCCCGCATCACCAAGATCACGCTGAACATGGGCGTTGGCGAGGCGGTCGCCGACAAGAAGGTGCTCGACAACGCATCGGCCGATCTCACGAAGATCGCCGGCCAGAAGGTCGTGGTCACGAAGGCGCGCAAGGCCATTGCCGGATTCAAGATCCGTGCCGGCTATCCGATCGGCTGCATGGTCACGCTGCGCGGCCAGCGCATGTACGAATTTCTCGACCGGCTCGTCACGATCGCGCTGCCGCGTGTTCGCGACTTCCGCGGGATTTCCGCCAAGGCCTTCGACGGCCGCGGCAACTACAACCTCGGGGTCAAGGAGCAGATCATCTTCCCCGAGATCGAGTACGACAAGGTCGATGCGCTGCGCGGCCTGAACATCAGCATCACCACGACGGCGAAGAACGACGATGAAGCGCGCGCGCTCTTGTCTGCGTTCCGGTTCCCGTTCCGTAACTGAAGTGCCCGCGCACTCGAGGAAGCAACGAAAGTGGCCAAACTCGCTCTGATCAACCGGCAGCTGAAACGCGAGGCGACGGTGAAGAAATTCGCCCCCAAGCGTCAGGCGCTCGAAGCGATCATCAACGACCAGTCCCTGTCCGAAGAAGAGCGCTATCAGGCGCGTCTGAAGCTGCAGGCCCTGCCCCGCAATTCCAGCCCGACCCGGCTTCGCAATCGCTGCGAGATCACCGGTCGTCCGCGCGGCACCTATCGCAAGTTCGGTCTCGCGCGCAACAAGCTGCGCGATATCGCGATGCGCGGTGAAGTGCCCGGGCTGACCAAGGCAAGCTGGTAATCGGCCGGTCGGCAAAGAGCGAGCTGGAAAGAGGAACCCCATCATGAGCATGAGCGATCCGATCGCCGACATGTTCACGCGCATCCGCAACGCGCAGCGCGTCGACAAGCAATCGGTTTCGATGCCCACGTCCAAGCTGAAGGTGGCGATTGCCCGCCTGCTGAAAGACGAAGGCTATATCGAAGATTTCACCGTCAAGGGCGACGGTGCCCTGCGTGAACTCGAGGTCCGCCTCAAGTATTACGCCGGCCGTCCCGTCATCGAGCGCCTCGATCGCGTCTCGCGCCCCGGCCTGCGCGTTTATCGCGGCCGCGACGCGCTGCCCGAGGTGATGAACGGCCTCGGCGTGGCGATCGTCACCACGTCCAGGGGCGTGATGACCGACCGTCATGCGCGCGCTTCGGGCGTCGGTGGCGAAGTCATCGGCTTCGTGGCCTGATCGGAGAGAGCAGATGTCCCGAGTAGGCAAGAATCCGATCGCGGTTCCGGCTGGCGTCGACGTCAACCTCGGTGCCGACGAGATCACCGTCAAGGGCCCGCAGGGTTCGCTGGTGCAGCGGCTGAGCGCACGCATCGCGGTCGAGCGCGAAGGCGCGCAACTGCTGATCAAGCCGGCCGACGAGTCGCGCGAGGCCAATGCGATGAGCGGCACCTATCGCTCGCTGATCGCGAACATGGTCCACGGCGTATCGCAGGGTTTCGAGCGCAAGCTGCAGCTGGTCGGCACCGGTTTCCGCGTTCAGGCGCAAGGCGCGAGCCTGAACCTGTCGCTCGGCTTCTCGCATCCGGTGGTCTACCGGCTGCCGGAAGGCGTGAAGGCCGAGACGCCGACGCAGACCGAGATCGTGATCAAGGGCGCCGACAAGCAGCGCGTCGGCCAGGTCGCTGCCGAGATCCGCGCGTTCCGCGAACCCGAGCCTTACAAGGGCAAGGGCGTGCGGTACTCGGACGAGCGCGTCGTGTTGAAGGAAGTCAAGAAGAAGTAAGCGTCGGCGCTGCTTCCGAGGATTCGATCGATGGACAAGAACCAAACCCGCTTGCGCCGCGCCCGTCAGACGCGGCTCAAGATCCGCGAACTGCGGGTCAACCGGCTCACCGTGCACCGCACGAACACGCACATCTACGCCAGCATCACCGATGCCGGTGGAGACAAGGTGCTGGTCAGCGCGTCGACGCTCGAGCAGGAGATCCGTTCGAAGCTGGCCGGCGAAGGCGGCAAGGGCGGCAATCTCGCCGCCGCCGCGCTGATCGGCAAGCGGATTGCCGAGAAGGCGCTGGCCGCCGGAATCGACAGCGTGGCGTTCGATCGCGCCGGCTATCGGTATCACGGGCGGGTCAAGGCGCTGGCCGAGGCCGCGCGTGAAGCCGGTCTGAAGCTCTGACACGGACGGACAGAAGATGGCGAAGATTCAGGCAAAGGTTGGCGGCGAAGAGCGCGACGACGGTCTGCGCGAAAAGATGATTGCGGTGAACCGCGTCACGAAGGTCGTCAAGGGCGGCCGGATTCTCGGCTTTGCGGCGCTGACCGTGGTCGGCGACGGCGATGGCCGGATCGGCATGGGCAAGGGCAAGTCGCGTGAGGTGCCGGTGGCCGTGCAGAAGGCGATGGACGAAGCGCGCCGCAAGATGGTCAAGATCTCGTTGCGCGGCGGCACCGTGCACCACCAGGTGATCGGCCGTCACGGCGCGTCGACGGTGATGCTCAAGCCGGCGCCCGAAGGCACCGGCGTCATCGCCGGCGGTCCGATGCGTGCCGTGTTCGACGTGATGGGCGTGCGCGACATCGTCGCCAAGAGCCACGGCTCGTCGAACCCGTACAACCTGGTCCGCGCGACGATCAACGCGCTGGTCAACATCAATACACCGGCCGAGATTGCCGCCAAGCGCGGCAAGAGCGTCGAGGAACTTCTCGGCTGAAACGGCCTGGCGCCGGCCCTGAAGGCGGTGCGGAGAGAGCGATGAGCAAGAAAACGGTCAAGGTCACGCTGGTTCGCAGCCCGATCGGTACCCGCGGCACGCACAAGGCCACGGTCGCCGGGCTCGGCCTGAAGAAGCTGAACCAGACGCGCGAGCTGGAAGACACGCCGGCCGTGCGCGGCATGATCAACAAGGTGTCGTACCTGGTCCGCGTGCAGTGAGCGCGGCAAGGCACCGGAGAGATTCCATGAAGCTGAACGAACTGAAGCCCGCCGAGGGCAGCAAGCACGCCGGCAAGCGCGTCGGACGCGGCATCGGCTCGGGCCTGGGCAAGACCGCCGGCCGCGGCCACAAGGGCCACAAGTCGCGATCGGGCGGCTTCCACAAGGTCGGGTTCGAAGGCGGTCAGATGCCGCTGCAGCGTCGCCTGCCGAAGCGCGGGTTCCGCTCGCGCACGGCCGACGACGTGGCGCAGGTGCGCCTGTCCGACCTGCAGCGCCTCGAGGCCGAAGAGATCGACCTGCTGGCGCTGAAGGCGGCCGGCGTCGTGCCGCAGCCGGCGCTCGGCGCGAAGGTCTTCATGTCCGGCGAGCTGAGCCGCAAGCTCACGCTCAAGGGCATCGGCGCCACGAAGGGCGCGAAGGCAGCGATCGAGGCCGCCGGCGGTTCGGTCGCCTGAACACGGAACGCAAGTGGCCACTTCCTCCGCAGGCCTGATCAAGGGCGGCAAGTTCGGCGATCTGAAGCGCCGGCTGCTGTTCCTGCTGCTCGCGCTGGTCGTCTACCGGATCGGCGCGCACGTGCCGGTGCCCGGCATCAACCCCGACGGGCTGGCGGACCTGTTCCGCGGCCAGCAGGGCGGCATCCTCGGGATGTTCAACCTGTTTTCGGGGGGCGCGCTGTCGCGCTTCACGGTGTTCGCGCTGGGCATCATGCCGTACATCTCGGCGTCGATCATCATGCAGCTGATGACCGTCGTCGTGCCCTTCCTCGAAGCGAAGAAGAAGGAAGGCGAGGCCGGACGCCGCGAGATCACGAAGTACACGCGCTGGTTCACGGTCGGGCTGGCCACGTTCCAGGCGGTCGGGATCGCGATTGCGCTCGAGTCGCAGCCGGGGCTCGTCATGGAGCCGGGCCTGGCGTTCCGCTTCATGACCGTCGTTTCGCTGGTCACCGGCACGATGTTCCTGATGTGGCTGGGCGAGCAGATCACCGAGCGTGGCCTGGGCAACGGCATCTCGATCATCATCTTCGCGGGAATCGTGGCCGGGCTGCCCGGAGCGATCGCCGGCATGGGCGAGCTCGTGCGCACCGGTGCGATGAGCGCGTTCGTGAGCCTGATCATCGTGGTGCTCGTCGTCGTCGTGACCGCTGCCGTCGTGTTCGTCGAGCGCGGGCAGCGCAAGATCACCGTCAACTACGCGAAGCGCCAGGTCGGCAATCGCGTCTACGGCGGCCAGACCTCGCACCTGCCGCTGAAGCTGAACATGTCGGGCGTGATCCCGCCGATCTTCGCGTCGTCGATCATCCTGTTCCCGGCCACGATCGCGCAGTGGTTCACGTCGGGCGAAGGCTCGGGTGCCGTCGTGCGATGGATTCGCGACCTGGCGGCCACCTTGTCCCCCGGCCAGCCGGTGTACATCCTGATGTACGCGATGGCGATCATCTTCTTCTGCTTCTTCTATACGGCGCTGGTGTTCAACAGCCGTGAGACGGCAGACAACCTGAAGAAGAGCGGCGCCTTCGTGCCCGGAATCCGGCCCGGCGAGCAGACGGCACGCTACATCGACAAGATCCTGATGCGGCTCACGCTGGCGGGCGCGATCTACGTCACGCTGGTCTGCCTGCTCCCAGAGTTCCTGGTGTTGCGGTGGAACGTGCCTTTCTATTTTGGTGGCACCTCCTTGCTGATCATCGTGGTCGTGACGATGGATTTCATGTCGCAAGTACAGGCCTACGTCATGTCGCACCAGTACGAGAGTCTGTTGCGCAAGGCGGGGGCCAAGGGCATGGGTTTGTAGAAGGGTGGCGGCGCCCGGCGATGAGCAAGGAAGACGTCATCCAGATGCAGGGAGAAGTGGTCGAGAACCTGCCCAACACGAGCTTCCGGGTACGGCTCGAAAACGGCCACGTGGTGCTGGGTCACATTTCGGGAAAGATGCGGATGCACTACATCCGGATCCTTCCCGGCGACAAGGTCACGGTGGAGCTCACGCCCTATGACCTGTCCCGGGCCCGGATCGTCTTCCGGACGAGATGAAGAACGAGGGTACTCGCTGCCGGTCGGCGCATCGCCGGGTGGCGCAGGCCGACGACTATCGAGGTGAATGATGAAGGTAATGGCTTCCGTCAAGAAGATCTGCCGCAACTGCAAGATCATCAAGCGTAACGGCGTGGTCCGCGTGATTTGCACGGACCCGCGTCACAAGCAGCGTCAGGGCTGAACGAGGAATCGAATTCATGGCACGTATCGCGGGTATCAACATTCCCGACCGTCAGCACACCGAGATCGGTTTGACGGCGATCTACGGCGTCGGGCGGACACGCGCGCGCCAGATTTGCGAAGCAGCGAACATTCCCTTCGACAAGAAGGTGAAGGACCTGAACGACGCCGAGCTCGAGCGCATTCGCGAACAGATCGGCCGCCTCGTCATCGAGGGCGACCTGCGTCGCGAGAACTCGATGGCGATCAAGCGCCTGATGGACCTCGGCTGCTATCGCGGTGTCCGGCATCGCCGCGGCCTGCCGGTACGCGGCCAGCGCACGCGCACCAACGCGCGTACCCGCAAGGGTCCGCGCAAGGCCGGCGTAGCGCTGAAGAAGTGATCGCTGGCTGACCAGACAGAACCGAGCGGAGTAGAGAGCAGATGGCAACCAAGGGACAGTCGGCGGCGGCCGCAGCAGCGGCGTCGCGGGCTCGCAAGAAATCGAGGAAGAACGTGTCGGACGGCATCGCGCACGTTCACGCCTCGTTCAACAACACGATCATCACGATCACCGATCGCCAGGGCAACACGCTGTCGTGGGCGTCGTCGGGCGGCGCCGGCTTCAAGGGCTCGCGCAAGTCCACGCCGTTCGCCGCGCAGGTGGCCGCCGAGGCCGCAGGCCGCGCGGCGCAGGAGTGCGGAATCAAGAACCTCGAGGTGCAGATCCGTGGCCCCGGCCCCGGACGCGAGTCCTCGGTGCGTTCGCTGAACGCGCTCGGCATCAAGATCCTGCAGATCCAGGACGTCACCCCGATCCCGCACAACGGCTGCCGTCCGCCGAAGAAGCGTCGGATCTGATCGACGATCGACCCGAACACGGGGCGTGGACCGGGACGGCGCGAGCCGGTCCCGGCGCCGGCCGTCCCGGCGGCCTGAGTGGGCCGCCGAATTCGCCAGCCGCCAGTGCGCGGGCAGCGAAACCGGCATCCGAAAGACCACCGTCCGTCACCCGCAAGGGTCCCCATTGGCCCGGGTTACCGAAGACGGACTGAACGCGAAGCGATTCGCGTAATAAACGAGGATTTTTCACGTGGCACGTTACACCGGACCGAAAGCCAAACTGTCCCGCCGTGAAGGGACCGACCTGTTCCTGAAGAGCGCACGCCGCAGCCTTGACAGCAAGTGCAAGCTCGACAGCAAGCCCGGCCAGCACGGCCGCACCTCGGGATCGCGCCCGTCGGACTACGGCATCCAGCTGCGCGAGAAGCAGAAGGTCAAGCGCATGTACGGCGTGCTCGAGAAGCAGTTCCGCCGCTATGTCGCCGAGGCCGAGCGTCGGCGCGGCAACACCGGCGAGAACCTGCTGCACCTGCTCGAGGCGCGCCTGGACAACGTCGTCTACCGGATGGGCTTCGGCTCGACGCGCGCCGAGGCGCGCCAGCTGGTCAGCCACAAGCTGCTGACCGTGAACGGCAACCCGGTGAACATCCCGTCGCTGATGGTGGGCCCGAGCGACGTCATCGCAGTGCGCGAGAAGGCGAAGAAGCAGGCCCGCATCCAGGATGCGCTGAACCTGGCCGAACAGAGCGGTTTCCCGTCGTGGGTGTCGGTCGACAAGACGAAGATGGAAGGCGTCTTCAAGAGCCTGCCTGACCGCAGCGACATCGCCGGCGACATCAACGAAAGCCTGATCGTCGAGCTGTACTCGCGCTAATCGAGAGGATATCAATGCAGACTGCCATGCTGAAGCCGCGCATCGTCGAGGTCGAGCAACTCGGTGCATCGCATGCCCGCGTGGTCATGGAGCCGTTCGAACGCGGCTATGGCCACACCCTCGGCAACGCGTTGCGCCGTGTGCTGCTGTCGTCGATGGTCGGCTACGCGCCCACCGAGGTGCAGATCTCGGGCGTGGTCCACGAGTACTCGACCATCGACGGCCTGCGCGAAGACGTCGTCGACCTGTTGCTGAACCTCAAGGGCGTCACGTTCCGGCTGCACAACCGCGACGACGTGTTCCTGACGCTGCGCAAGGATTCGCCGGGGCCGGTCACGGCCGCCGACATCGACCTGCCGCACGACGTCGAGCTGGTCAATCCCGAGCACGTGATCGCCACCCTCACGCAGGGCGGCAAGCTCGACATGTCGATCAAGGTCGAGCGCGGCCGCGGCTACGTGCCGGGCACGCTGCGCGACATCAACGAGAGCAAGGCGATCGGCCGCATCGTGCTCGATGCCTCGTTCTCGCCGGTGCGTCGCGTCAGCTACCAGGTCGAGAGCGCGCGCGTCGAGCAGCGCACCGACCTCGACCGGCTGATCGTCGACGTCGAAACGAACGGGGTTATCGCACCCGAGGAAGCGGTCCGTCAGTCGGCGCGCATCCTCGTCGAACAGCTCGCCGTCTTTGCGGCGCTCGAGGGTGGCGCCGGCGAGGTGTCGATCGAAATGGGAGCCGGTGCGCGTCAGCCGGGCGCCGGTGTGTCGATCGGCGGTGCGCAGATCGATCCCCTGCTGATGCGGCCGGTCGACGATCTGGAACTCACGGTGCGCTCGGCGAACTGCCTGAAAGCCGAAAACATCTACTACATCGGCGACCTGATCCAGCGCACCGAGAACGAGCTGCTGAAAACGCCCAACCTGGGCCGCAAGTCGCTGAACGAGATCAAGGAAGTGCTGGCCTCGCGAGGCCTCACGCTCGGCATGAAACTCGAGAACTGGCCGCCGGCCGGGCTCGAACGCCCCTGAGCTTCGCGCCGACCGCTGATTCGAGGAACTACAGATGCGTCACCGTCACGGACTCCGTAAACTGAACCGCACCAGCGCGCACCGCGAGGCGATGCTGCGCAACATGTGCAACTCGCTGCTCCGGCATGAGCTGATCAAGACGACGCTGCCCAAGGCCAAGGAACTGCGCCGCGTCGTCGAGCCGATCATCACGCTGGGCAAGAAACCCTCGCTGGCCAACCGCCGGCTCGCCTTCGACCGGCTGCGCGACCGCGAGATGGTCGTCAAGCTGTTCGACGAACTCGGCCCCCGCTACGCCGCCCGCAACGGCGGTTACCTGCGGATCCTGAAGTTCGGCTTTCGAAACGGCGACAACGCGCCGATGGCCTTGATCGAGCTGATGGATCGTCCGGCCGAAGAAGCGCCGGCTGAAGAAGCGCGGGACTGACCTCCGCAACGTGGCCGGCCGATCGAAAGACCGGGCGGGCGCGATGCGGTGACAAACGGGCGCGAGACAGCGAGTCTGTCCGCGCCCGTTGTGCATTCGACCGTTGTGCATTCGAAGTCCCGCCGGATAGGGAACCCTTCTGTGCTCGAAGGCCCGCGTGAAAAGACCTGCGGTATTGGAGGTCCGTGACATCGAGGGGCACCGATGAAGGCAATTGCAGAGGCGACAGACAGATGCAGGCAGCGCAGGCAGCTCAGGCCGGGCGGCCGGCGCCGGTGACGGCCGGGTCGCGAAGTTCGGCCGGCACGCCGAGACCGTCTGGCGCGGATTCGGCGGATCCGGTGCTGGTCGTGCGCGGGCTGGTCAAGCAGTACGGCAGCCTGCGCGCGCTCGACGGCCTCGATTTCGAGGTGCGGCGCGGCGAGTGTTTCGGCCTGCTCGGGCCCAACGGCGCAGGCAAGAGCACGGCGCTGAAACTCGTGCTCGGACTGGCACAGCCGGATGCCGGCGAAATCCGCGTGCTCGGGCTGCCGGTGCCGCAGAGGGCGCGCGAGCTGCGCCGTCGCGCCGGCGTCGTTCCGCAGGCCGATGCGCTGGACCCCGATTTCACCGTCGCCGAGAACCTGCTCGTGTTCGGCCGGTATTTCGGCCTGTCCGACGCGCTGGTGCGCACGCGCATCGACCCGCTGCTCGAATTTGCCGGCCTGCTCGGCAAGCGCGACGCGAAGATCACCGAGCTGTCCGGCGGCATGAAGCGCCGGCTGACTCTGGCACGCGCGCTCGTGAACGACCCCGAGATCCTGTTCCTCGACGAACCGACGACCGGGCTCGATCCGCAGGCGCGACACCTGATCTGGGATCGGCTTCGGCGCCTGCTCGCCGACGGAAAGACCATCGTGCTGACGACGCACTTCATGGAGGAGGCCGAGCGCCTTTGCTCGCGGCTTGGCGTCGTCGATCACGGGCGGCTGATCGCCGAAGGCACGACCGAGTCGCTGATCGCCGCGCACGCGCAGCCGAACGTCGTCGAACTCAGCGGTGACGGCGTGGCCGGCTGGCTGCATGCGAATGCGCCGCTGGCCGGCGTGTCGCACCATGAGCTGGTCGGCGAGACGGCTTTCCTCTATTGCGACGACGCCGAGGCGCCGGCAGCGGCCGAGGCGCGCGGGGCCGGCCTGCGCGTGCTGCGCCGTCCGGCCAATCTCGAGGACGTGTTCCTCGAACTGACCGGACGCGAGCTGCGCGACTAGCAACCGGGGTTCGGGTCCGGAGATCGCTGGCATGAATCGCTACGCACTGCCGCTGCCCAGCCTTCGCTGGCTGCCGGTCTACCGTCGCAACCTGCTGGTCTGGCGAAAGTTGGCGCTGGCCAGCATCGTCGGCAACATCGCCGAGCCGCTGATCGTGCTGGTCGCCTTCGGCTACGGGCTGGGCGGGCTGCTGCCGCAGGTCGACGGGATTCCGTACATCTTGTTCCTGGCGGCCGGCTCGATGTGCATGGGCACGATGATGGCGGCGAGCTTCGAGGCGCTGTACTCGGCGTTTTCGCGGATGCATGCGCAGCGCACCTGGGATTCGCTGCTCAATGCCCCGCTCGATCTCGACGACATCCTGATCGCGGAATGGCTGTGGGCCGGCACGAAGAGCATGTTCTCGGGACTGGCGATCATCGCCGTCGTCGTCGTGCTCGGCATTTCTCGCGAGCCGACGCTG
This sequence comes from uncultured Lautropia sp., assembly GCA_937858875.1. Lineage (GTDB taxonomy): Bacteria > Pseudomonadota > Gammaproteobacteria > Burkholderiales > Burkholderiaceae_E > Zeimonas. Next base: position 16,302 of record CALLYQ010000116.1, read on the forward strand.
GTTCTGGTGCTGCCGGTGGTCGCGCTGACCGGCCTGTGCTTCGGCGCGATCGGCCTGTGCTTCAACGCCATCGCGCGCAGCTACGACTTCTTTACCTATTACTTCACGCTGGTCGTGACGCCGATGATCTTCCTGTCAGGCGTCTACTATCCGGTCAGCGAACTGCCGGACTGGCTGGCGCCGGTGGCGCAGGCGCTGCCGCTCGCGGCGGCGGTCGATCTTGCGCGACCGCTGGTGATCGGGCAACGGCCGTCCGAAGTCTGGGGGCCGCTGGCGATCCTGCTGGCCTATTCGTCGATCGCGCTCTACGCTGCGCTGGTGCTGACGCGACGCCGCTTCGCAGCCTGAGCGTGCGGCCTCGGGTCACGCAGCGTGTGGTCGAACGAAAGGAGTGGACATTGACGACGATCGATTCCGCGGGCGCCGCATCCGGGAGCTCGGGACGCGGCGCATTCCCGGCTGCTGCGGCGCCCGCTGGTACGGCATCGGGCGCTTCCTTGACCGACGGCATCCTGCTGGTGCTCAGCACCTTCGAATCGCGCGAGCAGGCCGAGCCGGTCGCGCGGGCACTGGTCGACGAGCGTCTCGCCGCCTGTGCGAACCTGCTGCCCGGCTGCCTGTCCATCTATCGCTGGCAGGGCGCGGTCGAGCGGGCCGAAGAAGCGCTGATGCTCGTCAAGACGACGCGCGATCGCTACCCGGCGCTCGAGCGGCGCCTGCGCGAGCTGCATCCGTACGATCTGCCGGAGATCGTCGCGGTGGCGCCGGAGCGGGTGCTTCCGGCGTACGCCGACTGGGTGGCTGGCGAAACGAGGCAGGCGGAGAGCGACGCGGATCCCCAGCCATCCGATCTCGCTTGAACCTGGCTCTCAGCGGCTCAGCGCAAGCCTCAGCGAGATTCGCGCAGCCAGTCCGCCACGTCGAGCGAGAAGTAGGTCAGGATGCCGTCGGCGCCGGCGCGGCGCATCGCGAGCAGCGACTCGAGCACGACCTGGCGTTCGTCGAGCCAGCCGTTGGCCGCGGCCGCCTTCAGCATCGCGTATTCGCCGCTGACCTGATAGACGAAGGTCGGCACGCGGAATTCGTCTTTCACTCGGCGCACGATGTCCAGGTAGGGCATCCCGGGCTTGACCATCACCATGTCGGCGCCTTCCTGCAGATCCAGCGCGACCTCGCGCAGCGCCTCGTCGGAATTGGCCGGATCCATCTGATAGGTCTTCTTGTTGCCCTTGCCGAGGTTGGCCGCCGATCCGACGGCGTCTCGGAACGGGCCGTAGAAGGCCGACGCGTACTTTGCCGAATACGCCATGATCCGCGTGTGGATCTGGCCCCGGGCTTCGAGCGCCTGTCGGATCGCGCCGATGCGGCCGTCCATCATGTCCGACGGTGCGACGATGTCGACGCCGGCCTGCGCCTGCACGAGCGCCTGGCGCACCAGGATCTCGATCGTCTGCTCGTTGAGCACGTAGCCTTCGTCGTCGAGCACGCCGTCCTGGCCGTGGCTCGTGTACGGATCGAGCGCGACGTCGGTCAGCACGCCGAGCTCCGGGAAACGGCGCTTGAGCTCCGATACGATGCGCGGCACCAGGCCTTCGGGGTCCGCGGCGGCGGCGCCGTCGGGCGCCTTCAGCGCCGGGTCGATGACCGGGAACAGCGCAATGACCGGAATGCCGGCAGCCAGGCAGCGCTCGGCGACCGGCAGCAGCAGGTCGAGGCTCAGGCGCTCGACGCCGGGCATCGAGGGCACCGGATGGCGAAGCTTCTCGCCCTCGTGCACGAACACCGGGTAGATCAGGTCGTCAGGGGCGAGCGAGTGCTCGCGCACCAGGCGCCGGGTGAAGTCGTCGTGCCGGTTGCGGCGCATGCGAACGGCGGGAAACTGCTGGACGTAGCGGGACGGTGCTTTCATGCCTGGCTCGAAAAAGGTCGGATCGGGAAATCGGGATCGGCGATCTCGCCGCCGTCGGGTGACCGGGCGCGCTTTACGGCGGATTCGCGGGCCGGACTTCGTCGATGTCGGCGAGCGACTCGGGCTCGGGCGCGGGCTCTCCTTCGGCGACCGCAGCGCCCGCCTCGGCGATGATCGCCTCGAGCCAGGCGCGGGCCTGTTCGATGCCCAGGCCGCTCGTCGACGAAAAGGCCAGCAGCGAGATCGGGTTGGGCAGGCGCGCGGCGCGCAGTTCGGCCTCGACGGCATCGAGGGCCTGGCGCTGCTGCGCCCGGCCGAGCTTGTCGGACTTGGTCAGCAGCGCGAGGATCGGCACATCGGGCTGCATCCAGCGCAGAAGCGCCCGGTCGAGATCGGTCAGGCCGCGGCGCACGTCGAGCACCAGCACGACCGCGTACAGCGCCTGCCGTATCTGCAGATAGCGGCCTGCGAGCTGGTCCCAGCCGCGCTTGACCTCGAGCGGGGCCGACGCGAAACCGTAGCCCGGCGTGTCGACGATCACCGCGACCGGCCGCGGCGCGCGCTCGGGGCCGAGCGTGAAGCAGTTCAGCGCCTGCGTGCGCCCGGGAGTCTTGCTCGCGAAAGCCAGCCGGCGGCGTTGGCACAGCGCATTGATCGCCGACGACTTGCCGGCGTTCGAACGGCCGACGAAAGCGATCTCCGGCACGCCCCCACGCGGCAGTTGCGCAAGTTTCGCGGCGGTCGTGGCGAAGCGGGCCGTTTGCAACAGGGAAGCCACTGCAGGCGTATCGGGCGGGCGTCGGGGCGGATTGAGGCTGGCCGCTATTGTACAATCGCGGTTCCGAAAGGCCCTCCAGCTGCGGCAGACCGGGGTCGCGCTGCCGGCGCAGCCGTCTCGAGGTCAGCCCAAACCAGGTCAGCCATGCTACGTACCAGTATCGTCGCCCTCGCATTCGCCGTGCCGGTCGCCGTCCACGCCCAGGCCGAGAAACCCGATCTGCAGAAAGGCTCCGAACTCGCCGCCCAGATCTGTGTCGCCTGTCATGGCACCGACGGCAACAGCCCGCTGCCGGCGAACCCGAAGCTCGCGCAGCAGCATGCCGACTACCTGTTCAAGCAGCTGAAGGACTTCAAG